>UQRJ01000137.1 GCA_900543345.1 uncultured Sporolactobacillus sp.
TCGGCAGCGTCAGATGTGTATAAGAGACAGCATTTTGAAAGATAGGAAAATATCGATGAACGAATAAAAATCCCTTTCTATTTTTCAAAATGGAAGGGGATTTTTTAAAATCAGCGAAAGAACAGGGGCAGTCGATATTATGGATTTTCAACAACTAAAATATTTTCAAACCGTTGCCAGATATGAGAATATGTCGTTAGCTGCTAACGAGTTGTTTATTTCGCAACCTTCTTTGAGCAAGTCGATTACCAAATTGGAGACGGAAGTTGGCATGCCGCTGTTTGATCATGTCGGGCGCAACATTAAATTAAATGCTTGCGGAATGGAATTCCTGAGAACTGTCGACCATATTTTCCAAGAATTTAAAAGAACGAAACGGCTGATGGAACAGCTGCACCGCCAACAAGATGAACAAATAAATCTAGCCTTGAATATTCCGTCGCTGCTTCCTTTTCTGCTGAAAAAATTCTTGCCCGATCACGCCAATATTCGGATTAGCAGTGAAAACGGATCGAACAGCGACCTCAGGCATATGCTGGAGTGCACGGACGTCGACTTCTGTATCTCCGCTCCGTCGATCGGCGGACAAGGCATCAGCAGTATTCCGTTAATTGATGAAGAGCTGCGCCTGTTCGTGCCGCCGGCCCATCGCTATGCCCATGTCCGTCGTCCGCTGCCGCTCAGCGCTTTTGCCGATGATCCGTTTCTTGTGTTTAAAAAAGACTTTAACATACGCAATTTAACCGATACGCTTTGCCGTAAAGCCGGTTTTGTCCCTAAGATTACTTATGAAAGTGAAATTAACGATTCGCTGATTTACCTCGTCAACATCGGCCTGGGCGTTTCATTGTTGCCGGTACATAAATGGGAGCATTCAAAGGACGCTTATTGTTCGATTAGCATCAGTGATCCGCTTTGCAAACGTGTCGTTGCTCTCTCCTTCAAAAAGAACCGCAAAGTATCAAAGTCCGCCCGTTTATTTGAAGCCCATATTATCGATTTTTTCCGCTCGCTGCAACCGGTTCGGCTGTCGTAAAAAACCTTCCGGATGATAAAGAAGCAATCTGTTTTGCCAACCTATAGACAAATGGATATAGGTTCATGAATCTTTCGTTATTGTTTCCTTACAGCAGCCCTCTATAATTATAAATAAAACAAAGCCTAGATTATTAGTGAGGTTAGCGGGGAGGTGCAAGCTTGCTTGAAAACATAAACGATAACGCTGTACAGATCAAACGTTTCCTACTGCAGTTCCGTCCCGTCTTCTTGGCCGACGGCGCCGATTTCGATGTCATCGACTTGCACGACCGGCACGTGACGGTGCGGTTGCTGATCTCGCAGAAAACTTGCCGGACGTGTATTATGCCGAAAGAAACGATACAGGATATTCTGCAAGCGAATTTGTTGAAACAGCTGGGGAAAAAAATCACGATCGAAGTCAAAATTTTCAATACAGATTCCAATCATTATGAGGCGAATCTTTGAAAGGTGGATCTGATTATGACAGATCATGTTGCCGAAGAACATTCAATTGAACTGGTCAATCCGGTCGCACCCGGAGCAAAAACAACAGCACAGCCGGCACCGCGTCTTGATTCACTGAAAGGAAAGACAATCGGCTTACTGGATAATGCTAAGCCGCGAGCGGACATCGTCCTGAATGTGGTTCGTGAGTTTCTCGAGGCGAAGGGCGCTTCCTGCCCGATTTATGAATTTAAGCCGCACCTTGCCAAACCGCTGCCGAAAGTGCAGATCGACCATTTGGCCGAAGCGGATGCGGTCGTCGGCGCTCTGGGTGATTGCGGCTCGTGTTCGACCGGTTTGGCGAAGGACGGTGTGGCATTGGAAAAATTAGGTGTGCCGACCGTAACAGTTTTCACGCCGATTTTTGCGACATCGGCGGCATTTAATGCCGCGGGTCAAGGCTTGGCGAAGTTGCCCGTCACTATTTTGCATACGCCGACCGGTCTGGCCGGCGATCTGCCGCAGGAAAAAATTCGCACGTACGCAAAAGCCATTCTAGCGGATATTGAAGCAATTTTAACAGAAAGAGATCCGCAAAAGCTGACGAACCAATACGGTGCAGATCAGTATATTCAAGATATTACGACCAAAAAAGACGATTCACAAACCGTTCGTCTGCCGCTGGCAAGCGATGCCGATACTTTCGATCCGGAACCGCTGCAGACGTTCTTGGAAAAGAATCGGGCGACAGACGGTTTGCCGGTCGTTCCACCGACTCCTGAACGTGTTGCGCAGATGCTGGCGTATTCACAGTTCGCTCCCGATGAAGAACTGTTAAAAATTCCGCCGCGAAACGGTAGCCTTACCCCGCGGCGGCTGGCCGCCAACGCGGTGCTTGCCGGAGCGAAACCGGCCTATTATCCGGTACTTGAAACGGCTTTTTTGGCAATGAAAGCTCCGGCATTTAACCTGAGCGGCATCACGACGACAACGGGAGAAGTGTGGCCGTCGATTATTGTCAGCGGTCCTTATGCTAGGACAATCGGCATGAATTCCGGCTTCGGCCTATTTGGTCCCGGGAACCGGACCAATACGACAATCGGCCGAACGATTACGCTTGTGCTCTTCAGTGTCGGCGGTGCCTTCCCGGGGCAGGGCAGTTTTGCCACTTTCGGGAATCTGACGCGCAGAGGGTTGGCCTTTGCCGAAGACGAGCAAACACCGTGGAATACGTATCATGAAGAAAAAGGCTACGCGGATCGAACGACTGTGACAGTGGCGGCAACCATTAATCCGAGTCTGATGGTCGATGAGAGCGAATCGGCGGCCAATATCCTTTACCTCACCGCCCGCCACATTGCGCTGCCTGGTACGCGGGGCGACTACAATCCCGGCGAATTCATCGTCGTGTTTAATCCGTCGCATCGCCAGCGGTTGAGCGAAGCCGGTTGGACAAAAGCCGATATTCGCCAATATCTGTACGAAAATGCCCGTCAACCGTATGCCATACTGAAGCATCTCGGCGCCCAAGTGAACCGCAAAAGATGGCCGAAATGGGTATACGGCAACCCTTATGACGGACAAGTTCCCTTCCTCCGCGGGCCGGAAGATGTGATTATTTTAAGCGGTGGCGGTGCGGTAGCCGCTCATACCGCTATTTTCAGCACGTGGCTCGGTAATTCGCAAACGCAGACGGTTCCCTTGGCAGGTGAGTCATCATTTTAACATCGATCGAACGGGTGATACGGACGATTCGGGGACGGCCGGTCGACCGGCCGCCGGTTTGGGTGTCGCGGCATAGCGGCAAAGGGACACCGGAAACGGCAGAAGAAATGTTCGAACGGGAACGGCAGTTCCAAGAAGCATATGATTGGGATATGGCACGGATTTCTCCGGCCGCTGCCATTTATGTTGAAGACTGGGGCTGCACGTTCGGCGTCATTAATCGGCTCGGTGTCCCAAAACCGCTCGGGCATGCCATACGCGAGCTTGCCGATTGGGAAGAGCTTCCCGAACTGAATCCGGAAACCGGACGGCTCGGTGCCGTAGCCCGTGCGACCGGATTGCTTTCCCGCTGGCTCAGCAATCGAAAACCGATCTTAATAACGGCCTTCAGTCCGCTCAATATCGCGGAAAAGCTGGCCGGAGCGTCATTGCTTCGTGAAACGATGAAACGTGATCCCGAGCTGCTGAAGCATGCACTCGAAATTATTACAAACACAACGATTCGTTTCATCCGCTGCGCGGCGCAGCAAGGCGGGAACGCCCTGTATTTTGCCACGCAGACAGCCAATTATCAGCTCAGCGATCGGCAATTTGCGACTTTTGCCAAGCCGTATGATGAACGGATTTTACAATCCGTCCGGCCGCAGTTGTTGTTTTCTATTTTACATCTGCATGGCGACGATTTACGCAAGGAACTTTTTTCAGCTTATCCGGTTGATGTCGTACACTGGGCCGATCGGCGAACACGGCCGGCAATCACTTTGGCTGAAGGCAGGCAGTTAACAGCGAAATGTTTAATGGGTGGCATTAACGGGCGAAAGACACTGTGCGTTGGATCACAAGACGAAGTTGTGGCCGAGATTGAAGATGCGCTGCGGCAAGTCCCTGACGGAAAGCTTATCCTTTCCCCGTGTTGCGTCATACCGATCGTCGGCGTTCCGGCACAGAATATTGCTGCTGTTTCCGCTTGTGTTAAATCCGAGCATTCACGGAGGATTAGTTAATGATGATCCAAATAAAAAATGTCTGGTGCTCGATCAACCGTACGCCAATTATTAAGCACATGAGTTTGAGCGTAAACAAAGGTGAAGTGCTCGGAATTATCGGTCCGAGCGGGGCAGGAAAAACGACTTTGCTTCGTTGTATTAATTATTTAGCTAAGCCGGAAGTCGGGGAAATCGATCTTGACGGATTTCATGTCGATTATAAAACGATTAAGCGAAAACAAATTGCCTATCTGCGTAAACATACGGCAATGGTTTTCCAGCATTACTCGTTGTTTCATCACAAATCGGTATTGACCAATGTTACGGAATGCCTGCGAATCGTCCATAAATTATCAAAACAAGAAGCAGAAAAAAGAGCGTTGTCCGCTCTTGAAAGTGTCGGTTTGCTGGAGAAAAGGGATCAGTATCCTGCTTGTTTGTCGGGCGGACAAATGCAGCGTGTCAACATTGCCAGAGCACTGGCTATCCGGCCGGACGTCATCTTGTTTGATGAGCCGACGTCGGCTCTGGACATGGAAAAAGCACATGAGGTGCTGGTCAATATTAAACACTTGGCAAAAATGGGCATTACGATGATTTTAGTCTCCCATGAACTGAGCTTTACGGAACGAATTGCCGATCAAATTATTTTCATGGAAAATGGGTCAATTGTCGAATCGGGAACAGCTTTTGACGTTTTTAATCAGCCGAAGCAGCCACGGACCTTTCAGTTCTTAAACCAATATAAGCAAGATTTACGTCATATCCAAGAAGAAGGGGGAAAGAGCCATGCGTCGTTATAGACTCATTGTATCGTTGATTATTCTCGGCCTGGCAACAGGACTTTTGGCGTCCTGTTCGTCAAATTCGGCGTCGGGAGAGGCAGCATCGGCAAACAAAACGATACCGGTAGCTGTTGCCAATAATTCCAAACCAATCAGTTATATTGATGAAAGTGGCAAATTAACGGGTTATGAAGTAGAAGTCCTGAGAAAAATCGATCGAAAGTTACCGACCGAATGTTAAATTTAAAATTGAATCCGTTTCTCAAGAAGCTGAAGAAGTCGGTATCGATACGGGAAAGTATAGTTTGGTAGCGCAAGGATTTTTTAAGACACCGGAACGAGCTAAAAAATACCTTTTTCCTAATCAGGCTAGCGGTGTATCGCTGATGAAAATTTTCACAGTAGCTGGTAAGGGCAAGAGGTTCCGCTCGCTCGCCGATCTACGGGGCCAAAAAATTGCTCCGGTTCCGCCAAACGGTGGCGTATATAACTTACTGGTTACCTATAATAAACAACATCCTCAACAAAAGCTGACCTTTAAAACAGCAGAAAATGTGCCGATTGCCAATCGCTTTAAGGAGATTAACAACGGTAAGTATGACGCACTGATCTGGCCTTCGAGTAATGTCGATGTGAAAACGATTGAAAAGAGTTTGCATATAAAAATTGAACAGTCGCAACCTGTTCAGGTGAATCCAACTTATTTCTTAATTGCTAAAGGAAAAACGAAATTGAAAGATCAAATAAGCACAGCGCTGAAAAAGTTGAAACGAAGCGGCGAATTACAAACTCTATCGAAAAAATATTTCAATGAAAACATCTTTAAATATGCAAAATGAAGTACGGTGAACCTATTGTGCAAAAGTTTTCGTATTTTTTAGCGGGAGGCTCATGATGGATATTGTTTATGTCGTTCATTTTATTCCATTACTGGCCCGGCAGTTGCCATATACACTATCTATTATTGTTGCTGTTGCATTATGCGGTACGAGTCTTGCTTTTATTATCACGGTACTGCGCATACGGCGGGTCAGAGTCATCTCACAGTTTTTAGAGGTATATATTTCTTTTGTACGCTGTATTCCCAGCATTCTTTTACTATTCTTGGTATATTACGGTTTACCATATCTAATTTCCCTTGCCGGGAACGATGCAATGGTTGCGAATAAGACGTTTTATGCAGTGCTAAGTCTGACTTTATTCAACGGCGGGTACATGTCCGAAGTGATGCGTCCCGCTTATTTGTCTGTCGAACGCGATCAATGGGAAACCGCCGATAGCCTCGGCTACAACTATCTTCAGAAATTGATTCATATTATTATTCCGCAAGCTTTGCCGGTTGCACTTCCCGAATTCGGCAATGCATTAATCAATATCATGAAGGATACCTCGCTGCTATTCACGATCGGAATCGTCGATATTACGGGGCAAGCCAATATTTATGTCGATAATAATTACGGCATTCGTCAGACGGAAATATATCTTGCGGCGGCGGCTGTGTATTGGGCCTGTGCATTATTTTTAGCGGCTTTAATCAAGCTCATGGAAAAAATATGCAATAAAAACAGTGCAACTAAAGGAATTGTTTGAGTAAAATGTCGAAGTTGAGGGAGATAATCGTATGGTCACGTCGGTTGCTATTCTATTCGAATTGTTTAGTGTTGTACCCTCCACATTGTTAATAGCTGCCATCATTATTGCTGTCAGTTTTTTCCTCGGTATCGGACTGGCTTTGATGACATTATTCAAAAAACCGATCGTGTATCAACTTGCCAGAACGTATATCTCATTTTTCAGGGGGACGCCGTTACTGATTCAGCTGTTTATCATGTATTATGGGTTACCTAACTTGGTTCACTATCTTACGGTTCGATTCAATACAGGATGGCATATTGCAGAAATCAACCCGATTGTGACCATTATTATCTCCTATTCTTTATATTATGCGGCCTATCAAGCGGAAACACTTAGAGGGGCATTTAATTCAGTGGATAAATCGCAAATTGAATTAGCCGACTCACTCGGTTATAATTTTTGGCAGACATTATGTCGAATCACGTTTCCGCAGGCATTCAAAATCAGCATCCCGAATATGTTCAACACATTCTTGAGCGTAATGAAGGCTCTATCATTAGGATTTACAGTCACATTCGTCGATATTTTTGCCAAGGCAAAGCTTGAATCGGCGATGAATAATCAATATCTGCAAACTTTTGCGCTGGCAGCCGTTGTTTATTGGTTGATCTGCATTGTTGCATCTGTGCTGTTTAGGAAAGTGGAATATTATTTACGGCAAAAAGAAATGCCTGATCGAATGAGTGTTGGAAGCGATTGATCTAGATGAAATGTTCAAAAGCTCACACCAGTATTGTTGCCATTTCGCTTGATGGAATTTTAGATAAAAAGGAAAACTTGCTCATCTTGTTGCTTAATCGTCCGATTGATCATATCAAGACGTGACTTCATCCATTGCAAGTCGATAAAATGGATTGGTTAAATAGTCGGTATGTGTTGATCTAATGATTAATTTATACCTGTCTCTTATACACATCTCC
>UQRJ01000138.1 GCA_900543345.1 uncultured Sporolactobacillus sp.
ATCTACACAAGGCTATTCGTCGGCAGCGTCAGATGTGTATAAGAGACAGGCTTTTATTGTCCTCTGGTTTGCCCAGATCGGCATTCAAAGTATTGCCTTGAGGTTCGGGTGAGACGGCGATGTCCATTTATGAACATTTCCGGCCGGAAGAAAAGCTGTTGATCGATCGATTTATCGATTGGCGCCAGCAGGCGGAGCAGCGCTACGTGCCAAAGCTGACCGACTTTCTCGATCCGCGCCGGCAACAAATCCTGCGTTCGGTAGTCGGAGAGGGCGGTGCCGTTCGCGCGCTTTTTAACGGCGGATACGGACAGGCAGAGCGAAAGCGGGCGCTGCTGCTTCCGCCATATGGTGAGGCAGCCGAAGATGACTTTCAGCTCGGCTATGTCGAAGTCGTCTTTCCCGCGCGATTTGTCGCGCTGACGCATCGACAGTTGCTGGGCGCCGTGCTCGGTTGCGGTGTCGAGAGGAGTAAAATCGGCGATCTGATCGTCACCGGAGAACGGGCACAGTTCATCTGCACGCGCGAGATCGAGTCGTTTCTGTTGCTAAATCTGACCGCTGTCGGCAGAACACATGTTGAATGTCGACCGATCGGAGCAGATCGACTATTACATAAAACGCAAGAGTGGAGCGACTATATCGTTACCGTTTCATCATTGCGGCTCGACGCGGTCGTGAGCGAGGTGTATCGGCTGTCGCGAACCAAATCCGCCGCCATGATTGCCCGGGGAATGGTAAAAGTGAATTGGGCCGTCGAGGATCAAAAGGATGCCGAGGTTTACGAGGGAGATGTCCTGTCGCTGCGCGGATACGGAAGAAGTAAAATTATCTCCGTGGATGGATCGACAAAAAAGCACAAAATTCGGCTGCAATATGGTAAACTGAATTAAACAGAAAATTACAGGAGTATTCTTATAGATTTTTGGAGGTGGGCGTTTTGCCATTGACACCATTGGATATCCGTCAGAAGGAATTTTCCCGGACATTCCGCGGATATGATGAAGACGAAGTGAATGATTTTCTTGACCAGATTATCAAAGATTACGAGACGCTGATCGGCGAAAAGGCGGATCTCGAAGCACAGATCAAGGCGGCAAAGGAAAAGCTCGGCCATTTTTCCAATATCGAGACGACACTGAACAAAAGTATTCTTGTCGCCCAGCAGACCGCCGAAGAAGTCAAACAGAACGCGAATAAAGAGTCGAAATTAATTGTGATGGAAGCAAAGAAAAATGCCGATCGAATTATCAATGAAGCGTTGGAGAAGTCACGCAAAGTGACCCTTAACATTGAAGAATTAAAGCGGGAGGCCAATGTCTACCGCACGCGTTTCCAGATGCTGATCGAAGCGCAACTCGAATTACTGAAAAGCGAGGACTGGAAGAGTCTGACGTCTGCTCCGGACAATGAGCGAAACAACGAAACGCAGTCGCCCGCGACAGTTGAAAAAACGGAAGCTTGACGAGCTGCCGTTTTTTGCATATACTGTGGATAATTAAATTTTATTTTTTATTTTGAAAATTTAAGGCAGTTCTGCAGGCACATAGTCGGCAGAATTGCACAATGGCAGAGCCATGATGGGAAGAGTATTTACCGCAGCCGAAACGCAGCGAACCGGGAGACGGTGCGAGCCCGGTGTTTCGAGCGGTAAAGAAGATCACCCCGGAGTCCGCGATCCGAAAGGCATAGCCGAGTAAGATGCGGCGCTACTTCCGCGTTATCGGAAAATGAGCGACAGACGATTTTAGCGGTCTGTTAGTTAGGGTGGTACCGCGGTCCTTCCGTCCCTTGTGGATGGAAGGACCTTTTTGATACATTTTTTTACAGAAAGAAAGATGGAGGCGTATCGTGTTGGATTACAAGAAAACGTTGCAGATGCCGAAAACCAAGTTCAAGATGCGCGGCAATCTGCCGGCTAAAGAACCGGCGATGCAAAAAAAATGGGATGAAGATCATTTGTATGAACGATCGCTGAAAGTAAACGAGGGCAAACCGAAATTTATTCTTCACGACGGTCCGCCCTATGCCAACGGGAATATTCATATCGGCCATGCGGAGAATAAAGTATTGAAGGATATCATTAACCGTTACAAATCGATGACCGGCTACCAAACGCCGTATGTGCCCGGATGGGATACGCACGGACTGCCAATCGAACAGCAGTTGGCCAAGAAGGGCATTGACCGCAAGAAGATGTCGATTGCCGAACTGCGGGAGAAGTGCAAGGAATACGCACTCGGGCAGGTCGCCGGGCAGAAGGAACAGTTCAAGCGTCTCGGTGTCCGCGGCGACTGGGATCATCCGTATCTGACGCTGAATAAAGAATTCGAGGCCGAACAAATCCTTGTCTTCGGCGTTATGGCGAAAAAGGGCTATATTTACAAGGACAAGAAAACCGTCTACTGGTCGCCCTCATCCGAGTCGGCACTGGCCGAGGCGGAGATTGAATATAAAGATGTCAAGTCGTACTCGATTTACGTTGCCTTTCATGTTAAAGACGGCAAGGGCGTCCTCAATGCGGATGAAGAAGTCGTGATTTGGACGACGACGCCGTGGACGATGCCGGCCAATCTGGCGATTGCCGTCAATCCGAAATATGATTACAGCGTCGTTGCGGCCGGCGGGCGAAAATATGTCGTTGCCGCGGGACTGGTTGACAAATTGGCAAAAACGCTTAATTGGGCAGCTCCGAAAGTCCTGCGTACCTTTAACGGCAAGCAACTGGAAGGCGTCGTCTGCCGCCATCCGTTCTATGATCGCGATTCGCTGATGATCCTCGGCGACCACGTCACGCTGGATGCCGGCACCGGCTGCGTGCATACTGCTCCCGGTTTTGGCGAAGATGACTTCCGTGTCGGCAAGCAATATGGGCTCGATATTCTCTGTCCGGTCGACGATAAAGGGCGGATGACCGATGAAGCGCCCGGTTTTGAAGGACTGTTTTATGCCGACTGCAACGAGCCGGTCATCGAGAAATTGACGAGCGCGCATGCCTTGTTGAAGAAGGGCACGTTTACTCACTCCTATCCACACGATTGGCGGACGAAAAAGCCGGTCATCTGGCGGGCCACCGAGCAATGGTTCGCCTCCATTCAGGCTTTTCGTGACGATATTCTGCGGGCGATTCACGAAGTCAGGTGGATCCCTTCGTGGGGCGATTTGCGGATGACAAATATGATTAAGGACCGCGAGGACTGGTGCATTTCCAGGCAGCGTGCGTGGGGCGTCCCGATTCCGGTTTTTTATGGTGAAGACGGCGCGGCGATTATGACCGATGAAACGATTCGTCATGTCGCGGATTTATTTCGTAAATACGGATCGAATGTTTGGTTTCTGCGTGAAGCGAAAGATCTGCTGCCGGAAGGTTTTACATCGCCGCATAGTCCGCACGGAAAGTTCAGGAAAGAGACGGACATTATGGACGTTTGGTTTGATTCCGGCACCACACATCAGGGCGTCTTGACGACCCGACCGGAGCTGCGCAGGCCGGCGGATATGTATCTGGAAGGCTCCGATCAGTATCGCGGCTGGTTCAACTCGTCGCTGTCAACTGCCGTTGCCGTAACCGGGCACGCGCCGTACAAACAGGTATTGAGTCACGGCTTCACGCTCGACGGCAAAGGCCTGAAGATGAGTAAATCGGTCGGTAACGTCATCGATCCGATGAAAGTCACGAAAAAATACGGGGCGGATATCATCCGCCTTTGGGTTGCGTCGGTGGATTATCAGGCCGACGCCAGAGTATCGGATGCCATTCTTGCTCAAGTTGCCGAAGTCTATAAAAAGATCCGGAATACGGTTCGCTTCATGCTTGGTAATTTATTCGATTTTACTGAGGAAAATGCGGTTCCCGTCGCAAAGATGCCTGAATTGGAGCGCTACATGCTGCTGCGACTGAATCAATTGATCGACGAGTGTTTGAACGGTTACGAATCGTATCAATTCCAAAATGTGTATAAAACGATTCAGAATTATTGTACGCTTGACTTAAGCGCCTTTTATATGGATATCTCCAAAGACGCCCTTTATGTACAGCCGAAGGATAGCCTAGTACGTCGTTCCGTGCAAACGGTCTTATACCGGACGGTGGTCGCGCTGACCAAACTGCTGTCGCCGATCATCCCGCATACGGCGGAAGAGATCTGGTCGTTCATCCCTGCTGCGGCGCAGCAGTCGAATTATGTTCAGCTGACCGACATGCCGGCGAAAGCATCGGTTCCGGAGGCGGACCGGCTAACGGAAAAGTGGAAAACGCTATTGAAAGTACGCGACGGCGTGCTGAAATCTCTGGAAGAAGCGCGCGGCCGGAAATTAATCGGCAAATCGCTCGAAGCGGCCGTCACGCTTTATCCGGGATCGTCGACGGATTGGCTGAAAGATCAGCCGCTGCTTGATAAACTGTTTATCGTCTCGCACGTCGGTGTTGACAGCGCTCCGGCGCCGGAAAACGCGGATCATTATCCGCTGGTTTCCGTCACCGTTCGTCCGGCGGAAGGGAAAAAATGTGAGCGCTGCTGGAATGTTTTGCCGTCAGTCGGCGAAGATGCAGAACATCCGACGCTGTGTGCTTCATGTTGTGCAACCGTGCGCCATGATTACGCCGGAGTTGTTCCCGATTAATCCCATAAAACGAAAAAATTGAACGGTTTAAACCCTCCTGCGGATCGCCACACTAATCATGCGGCGGCGAAGGAGGGTTTTTAAATGTTCGGTTATCGCAAGCTGAAAAAGCGACTGCTGCGACGGAAAAGGAAGCTTAAGCAGAAGTTGAAGAGCGACGCGGAAACGGCAAAAGAGCTTGGGTCGACGACCGATTTGGCATCCGGTGAGCTTTCGGCTTATGACAATCATCCGGCCGACTCGGGGACCCAGCTGTATGAGCGAGAAAAAGATCTCGCTTTCCAGCGGATGATGGCGGGAGAGCTACGAGAAATTGATCATGCTCTGATGAAAATGGAGCAGGGCCTGTATGGTTTAGACGAGCGCACGGGGAAAAAGATTCCTCGTGCCCGTCTGAACGCGATGCCGATCGCCCGGACCGCGGCCGGTCCTTCTCCGGACGCCCCGCCCCGGCATGAGCCGGTCCGCGGTGTTGATGAGGAACGGGCAACGCACTTCCAGGAGAATACTTTCGATGAACGAAATGCGTTTGACCTTGTTTCGCTCGATAACGATCAACAGATGATTTTCGAGAACGACACGTTCGGAGAGACCGGTGAGGAACTCGGTTGTGTCGAAGCGCTGGAAGGCTTTGCGGCAACGGATATCGACGGTTTCCGCGGCGACGACCGGGTGCAAGTATTCCATAACCGGACGTTTGATCGCTGGCGGCGGCAAAGCGACGAAGAATTGGAATGACACGGCAATCCGGGGCGGCCGATTTCGGGCCGCCTCGGATACATAAAACGAATGAGCATCTCTTTTTCAGCAATAAATGTGCAGCATGTGCAAGGGCGCGGCCCTCTCTAGCGAGACGCGAAAACGCACGTCGTCTTATGCCTATAGGCTGAGGACAAACAAAAGAAAACTCGCCGGTCCGATGTCTTTGCTGCGGGATTATGCTAAAATGCTTGAAGAATGTTATGTCGTTATCCGTCGGAGGTTAGGTTATGTTTTATTATCTGATGGCCGCGATCATTGTCGCACTCGATCAGGGAACGAAATGGCTGGTGGTCCGCCATATGGACATTGGCGATAGCGTGGAGCTGGTTCCTCGATTGTTTTACTTTACATCGGTGCGAAATAATGGTGCGGCATGGAATATATTTGAAGGTCAGATGGCTTTTTTCTACGTTGTCACTCTTATCGTGCTGGTTGTCGTGATCTATTACATGCAAAAAATCGGTCGCACCCAGCCACTGCTGGGCACGGCACTGGCATTGATCATCGGCGGGACTGTCGGTAATTTCGTCGATCGACTTTTTCGCGGCGAAGTCGTTGATTTTATCCATGTGTATATCGGCACTTACAGTTTTCCCGTCTTCAATGTGGCCGATTCGGCATTGTCTATCGGTGTCTGTCTGCTGATTCTCTATGTGTTTCTTGACGGAAGGAAAGCGAATTAAATGGAATTGATCCAAGCAACGGCCGGGCCGGCAGATGAAGGCATGCGGCTCGATAGATGGATTGCCCTGCGACTTGATTCATTATCCCGGACTCGCCTGCAACAGCTGATTAAGGACGGTCATGTACGGGTCAACGGCGGGACGGTACGGCCGAGTTATCGGCTGAAGAACGGCGATCAATTAATCATCTCCGCGCCTCAGCCAAAGGTGCTTGAAGTAAAGCCGGAAGCGATCCCGCTCGACATTGTTTACGAAGACGGTTCGCTGCTCGTCGTTAACAAACCGCGGGGAATGGTCGTGCATCCGGCTCCCGGTCATCTGTCGGGGACGCTTGTCAATGCGCTGCTCTACCATTGCCATGATCTGTCGGGAATTAACGGTGTCCTTCGCCCCGGGATTGTCCATCGAATCGATAAAGATACGTCGGGATTGTTGATGGTGGCTAAAACTGACCGTGCCCATCGTTGCCTTGCCCGCCAGTTGAAAGCGAAGATGACGCACCGCGTCTATTTGGCGATTGTTCACGGCGTCGTCGGCGAAGACAGCGGTACGATTGACGCGCCGATCGGCCGCGATCCGTTCGATCGAAAGCGGATGGCCGTCACGAGCAGACACGGCAAGCGAGCCGTCACTCATTTTAAGGTATTGGAACGTTTTGAGCGTTATACATATCTTTCCTGTGAGCTGGAAACGGGCCGTACGCATCAGATTCGTGTACACATGGCCTTTATCGGCCATCCGCTCGTCGGCGATCCGAAATACGGTCCCCAAAAAACATTGCCGATCGACGGTCAGGCGCTTCACGCCGCGGAAATTGGTTTCACACATCCGCTGACGGGAAAATTTATGTCGTTCAAAGCGGAACCGCCGGAAATTTTTTTACGTTTGTTGGGCCGCTTGCGAACGGATGCTTTCCGTGAATGAACAACGGCCGATCAGACCGTAACACTTTTTCGGGATTGGCGCGAATGTTGCCTGATCTTCGTGGTTGTGATACACTAACATAAGACACAAGAAACCCAAAAAGAAGATGGGCGGCCGCAGATGGATGTCCGGCACGTTCAGAACGAAGAAACAAGCCATTGTATTTTTCTGTTTAAATCGGTAGGTAAGGGGGCGAGTCGTGATGATCGAAGGATTAACCAAACGCAGGCGGCAGTTTTTAGATATGATTATCAACCTCTATCAAAAAACAAAGTTACCGATTCATTATGAGACACTCGGCAAAGCCCTGGGCGTCAGCAAATGGACGGCGTACGACATGATGAAAGAGATCGAAAAGCTTGGCTTTATCTCGCGGAGTTACGTGACGAACAGAAAAGAGACCGGGCGATCGCAGGTGATGTTCACGCCGACCGTCAAGGCCTTCGATCTATTCGAAAAGCCGCGGGGCAAGCAGGCCTGTCTCTTATACACATCTGGACGCTGCCGACGAA
>UQRJ01000139.1 GCA_900543345.1 uncultured Sporolactobacillus sp.
TTCGTCGGCAGCGTCAGATGTGTATAAGAGACAGGGCTAAAACAGGGCGATGTCACCTTTATGCCCGGCAGAAAGCTGGAAAGCATTGCCGACCACAAGTTGACGCTCGTGCAAAGAAACGGGGTACGGGAAATTATCCACGCGGATGCGGTCGTCCTTTCGCTGGGGGTGCGCAGCAATCAGAAAGTTGCAGAAGAATTGCAGGGATGTTGCGACAAACTTTATGTGATCGGCGACGCCCGCAAGCAGGGAAGAATCAAGGACGCGGTACATCAGGCATTCGAGCTTTTCCGAGAATTGTCATGAACGGATTTGGAGGTGTGCGATGATTTACTATTTCTCTGCGACGGGAAATTCCGAGTGGGTCGCCCGCCAGCTTGTGGGAAGAACACAGGATACCGCCAGGTCCATGGCGGATCTAGTAAAGGCAAAAGAAACGCCTGCACTCATCGGGGAGCATGATGTTTTGGGCATTGTATTCCCTATTCACGCATGGTCTACCCTGAAATACGTGACGCATTTTGTGAAAAGAATTGAGGAAACTTTGATAAAAAAGATTTGGGCAGCCAGCTGAACATGGTGAATCTGAATGCCAAAGGCTGCGTGGCAATCACAAGACTTTGTCTTCCTTATATGAGTAAAGAAGCTGCATCGTCGAGGCCTGTTCCACCTGCTCCTTTGTGCCGAATCCAAACAGCGGCACAAAAGCACTTGTTTTGTATTTCAGCCAAGTAATCCGCAGGGAGCTGAAACCGTGGGGCATCAATGTGCGCGCGTTATGCTCCGGCAATATGACCTCAGAAATGGCAATCCTGGGGGAAGAAGAAGGAAAAAAGTCTATTGTGAACAAACTCCCGTATCTGGATATGAAAAAGGTAGCAAGGAATTCTTTAAGGGCTGCCCAAAGAGGAAAGGCTGTCTGTACGCCAGGGGCCTTTTATAAATTCTATCGGGTGGTAAATAAATCCGCATAATTTTATGATCCGCTTTGCAGAGGAGTAATTTACTGTATGTTAAATAATTCAGGAAGGGGCCTTTGCTAAATCGTAGAAACTGGTGATACATGATGAACTTAATCATGCCAATACGAATTAAAAAGGTCTTAGCAGTCAGCCTGAAAAGGTTGGTTGCTTTTTTGGTATGGATCGCAGCGCAGATGGCTCAACGTTGACAACCCAATAGTGCAATTATACAATGAACATGTAACTTTCGAGTTACTGATTTGACGAAAATGTAATTCTTTCTTCCATTTTGTGTGGAAAAGGATGACGCGATCCACCGAACTCCCGGTTTGGACGACGGTTTACATCCTTGCACAACTTAAAAACGGACACGGATTGCTTCTTGTCGATATGAAAAAGCAAGGAGGTGAGATCATGGCTATAACGATCATCTCCATTGCGCTTATCTCTGTCGTTTGTCTGTTTGTTGGCTATTTAATTGGCTACTTCTACCGGAAGAAAATTGCTGAAGCCAGAATTGCTTCTGCCGAGGCTGCTGCACATCAGATTGTCGAAGATGCGAAACGCGAAGCGGAAGCCCGCAAAAAAGAATCTCTTCTGGAAGCGAAGGATGAGATCCATACATTCAGATCCCAGGCGGAAAACGAAGCCAGGGAGCGAAGAAATGAACTTCAAAAACAGGAAAACCGCTTGGTCCAGAAAGAGGATCTGCTGGATCGGAAAAGCGAATCTCTTGATAATAAAGAAAGTTCATTGGACAAAAGGGAGGAAGCACTTAGCAGAAAGCAACAGCAAATTGAAGAGACTCAAAGCAAAGTGGAGGAATTGTTCAAGAAACAGAAATCGGAGCTGGAGCGGATATCCGGACTGACGAATGAAGAGGCCAAAGAGCTGATCCTCAGCAATGTCCGCCGAGAGACATCCCACGAGGCCGCGCAGGTCGCCAAAGATATCGTGACGAATGCGAAGGAAAGCGCCGAAAAGAAAGCCAAGAGCATTCTTTCACTGGTCATTCAAAGATGTGCGGCCGACCACGTGGCCGAAACGACGGTTTCGGTGGTTAATCTGCCCAATGACGAGATGAAGGGACGGATTATCGGCCGGGAGGGTCGCAATATCCGTACGTTGGAGACGCTGACAGGAATCGATTTGATTATTGACGATACGCCGGAAGCGGTTATCCTGTCGGGTTTCGACCCGATCCGCCGTGAAATCGCGCGAATTGCCTTGGAGCGATTGGTTCAGGACGGACGGATTCATCCGGCCCGCATCGAGGAAATGGTCGAGAAGGCGCGCCATGAAGTGGATGAGTGTATTCGTGATTACGGAGAACAAACGACTTTTGAAGTCGGTATCCACGGCCTGCACCCGGATCTGATCAAAATCCTTGGACGTCTGCACTTCAGAACGAGCTATGGGCAGAATGTATTGAAACACTCGGTTGAAGTGGCGTTTCTTGCCGGTATGATGGCGGCCGAGCTCGGCGAAGATGAAATGCTGGCCCGGCGTGCCGGCCTGCTTCACGACATTGGTAAAGCAATTGACCATGAAGTGGAAGGAAGCCATGTAGAAATCGGCGTAGAATTGGCCAAAAAGTACAAGGAACACCCCGTAGTCATCAATAGTATTGCCTCGCATCACGGCGATACGGAACCGACATCGGTGATCAGTGTGCTTGTTGCCGCGGCGGATGCACTGTCCGCCGCCCGCCCGGGAGCTCGCCGTGAAACGCTGGAGACTTATATCCACCGTCTAGAGAAGCTCGAAGAAATTGCTGAATCGTTTGACGGCGTGGAAAAGTCGTATGCTATTCAAGCGGGGCGAGAGGTGCGCATCATTGTTCAGCCGGATATTGTCGATGATACGAAGGCGTTTCAACTCGCTCATGATATCACGAAAAAGATTGAGAATGAATTGGACTATCCGGGAAATATCAAAGTCACAGTTATTCGTGAAACACGGGCTGTTGAATACGCAAAGTAACAGGAAAGAAAAGAAAGCGGCGTCCGGCCGCTTTCTTTTTTCGAAAAAATTAAGGCCAATCAAGGAAAAGGACGTGCAAAATGGAACTCTTATTTGTCGGCGATATTTACGGAAAAGTCGGACGGCGGATGGCTACTGATTATTTGCCGCGACTCAAACAGCGCTTTCGCCCGGCGTTAACCATTGTCAATGCCGAGAATGCGGCACACGGAAGAGGAATGACGAAAAAGATCTATCATCAACTGCTTGACGTTGGAGCGGATGTTCTGACGATGGGCAACCATACATGGGATAATCGTGAGATTTTTGAATTTATCGATGAAGCAGATCGGCTGGTGCGTCCGGCAAATTTCCCTGAAGGGACTCCGGGAACGGGAATGCGCATTGTGCAGAATGTGGCAGTGATCAACCTGCAGGGGCGGACTTTTCTGCCACCGTTGGACGATCCGTTTCGGACGGCTGATCGTCTTGTCCAAGCGGCACGGGAAAAAACGCCCATCATCTTCGTCGACATTCACGCAGAAGCAACAAGTGAAAAAATGGCGCTTGCCCGCTATCTGGATGGACGAGTCTCGGCCGTTATCGGCACGCATACCCACGTTCAGACAGCGGACGACCGAATTTTATCGGGCGGAACAGCTTATTTGACCGATGTCGGCATGACCGGGCCGTATAACGGGATCATCGGTGTCCGGCGCGAAGACGTCCTGCGCCGTTTTCTTACACAGATGCCTGTCCGCTTTGAGAACGAAGAAGGGGGTGGACAGCTCGGTGCGGTCGCGATCGCGCTAGATGCGAAGACGGGTCACGCGTTGCGAACCAAACGTGTGCTGATTAACGAAGACCATCCCTTTTTTGACTGACGCTCGATTGAAACCTCAGGCATAGTCATCTCCGCAAAGAATATAGTGAACTATGGGCAATCCTCATAAGGAGATGACAAGTGGAAATGGATGTGTTAAAAGTTTCAGCAAAATCCGTACCCAACTCCGTTGCCGGTGCCCTTGCGCATGCCATGAGGGAACAACGGACGGCGGAGATCCAGGCAATCGGAGCAGGAGCATTGAACCAGGCAGTTAAAGCTGTAGCGATTGCCAGGGGATTCGTTGCACCGAGTGGACTGGATCTTATCTGCATCCCGGCTTTTACCGACATCATCATCGATGGGGAGGAGCGGACCGCGATCAAACTGATCATCGAACCGCGATGAAAAATGGCTATAAAGACGATGTTTTTCCGATGCGGTGAAGCATAAGTGACATCATCAGCGATAAACTCAAATGATTTAATTTCACTGCGCTCATAACTTGTGAGCGTTGTTTTTCTTAACGATCTTTTTAGGACCTTGCCGAGAAGCGGAGGAACAATAGCGAACTTTGCGACATGGATTAACCATTGCTGCCTATCTGATGTTATATTTTCATCCTTTTTTGAAAATTTATTAAGATGTAATTATCTGACAATTGCGCTGAAAAAATCTTTGAAAACAAACGGAATAGTTAATGATAATGTCATTCGTCAGTTTTTGGCCTCCACGGCTGCCAGGCGGATAATGAAAACACTTCCCGAAGGTTTACCGTCCTCGACCCATATTTCCCCTTTTTGTAGAGCGACCAACTTTCGCACAATAGCGAGACCGAGACCGGTACCGTTTTTTTGGCTGGAACGCGACGGATCGCCGCGGTAAAAACGGGCGAAAATTTTTTCTTTATCGCTGTCCGGGATCGACGGACCCGAATTCCAAACGCGGAGGTAAACAGAGGGTTTCTCCATAGTCACGGAGATGCCAATCATGCCGTCCGCCGGTGCATATTTCCCGGCATTACCGAGAAGAGAAACGATCGCCTGATGAATGTAGTCCTCGTTCGCCCAAGCATAGGCATGATCGGCTATGTCGGTCGAAAGCTTCTGGGTCAGCTCGGTTGCATAGTCGTCGATCACATTGCGGGCGATAACCGACAGATCGACAGGTTCCAATGCTTGCGATCGATGTTCAATGCGGGCGGTCATCAATAGTTGATCAATTAACCGCTGCATTCGTCTAGATTCTTGATCGATAAAATGCATCGAACGTTCGACAACTTCCGGATGTCCGTTGCCGTGCCGCTGAATCAGTTCGACATGGCCGCGGATTGCGGCTAATGGCGTGCGCAGCTCATGCGATGCATCCGAGACAAATTGATGTTCACGCTCAATCTGCCGTTTCAGCTGATCCATCAGCTGGTTAAACGAACGAGCCAGATCATTCACTTCTTTCGGTTGATCCGGAACCGGTACGTGCAACTTGAGATCGTTCGTTTTGATGGCTCGGTCGATTTTCGCCGTTACCTCCATCAACGGCCGGCTCAATTTCCGTGCTAATTGATAAATTGCCAGTGCACCGATCAGAATTCCGAAAAACATGGCGACGGCCATAGCCCGGGTAATAACCACAATAAAGCGATGGATTTGAATCATACGAATGAACAGGTCAAAGGTATAGCCGTTATATGTAAAGCGATGATGATAGACCGGAACGAGGGGCTTCTTGAAAACGATTGATGAAAATGACGACAGTTTAATCGGATAAGCCGTATCATCCGTGATGTTTTCACTGCCCTTTGAATAAATAGTCCGTTTCATCGGTGTTTCAATGTGTACATAAAAATCCGGATGCTGCTCATACAGAATGTTTTCAATAGAATCTGTCCAGTCTGGTTGATGTTCTTTGGATTCCACACGCAATTGCTTCTCTACATAATGAATTTCTTGCCTGGTTTCGCGATATAGTTGATAACTGACGAAGCTAATTGCCGCCACACCGATAAACAGAGTCGTCAAAGAGAGAATCAGAATATACCAGAACGTCATTTGTGCAAGCGTTGTTCTGCGTTTTCGACCGGAATCGTTTGATCGCTTTTTCATTGATCCGCCCTCAATGTGTAACCGACGCCGCGAATAGTGTGAATTAATTTTGGCGATTGGTATTTATCGATCTTATTGCGTAAGTAGCGAATATAGACATCGACGATATTGGTCTGCCCCATGTAATCATACCCCCATACTTTAGAGAGCAGTTCGTCGCGTGTCATGACTTTGCCATTGTTTCTCATTAACATTGACAACAGATCAAATTCACGCTTGGTTAGACTGAACTTCTGCTCTCCGCGGCTGACCGATCGCTTTTCCGTATCGAGAGTGAGATCGCCGACCTGATAAATATGACGTTCCGATAATGTGGCGTAACGCTTCCGGCGGCGGATCGCGACCCGTACACGCGCAAGCAATTCTTCAATTTCGAACGGTTTGGTGATATAGTCATCCGCACCGCCGTCGAGGCCGGCAACTTTATCGCCGATATAAGCTCGCGCCGTCATGATGATGATCGGCACGAGGCTTTTTCTCCTGATTCGACGGCAGACTTCCAGACCGTTCAGCTTTGGCAGCATCCAATCCAACAAAATCAGATCCCATTTTTGTTCATTCTGAAAAAACAAATCCAGTGCCTGCTGGCCGTCATAAGCTTCGATCACCTGATAATTCTCAAAACGCAGTTCCGTTGAAACAAATGAAACCACACTTTTTTCGTCTTCAACAAGAAGAATGGTCGTTTTTTCCATGAGTTCAAGTCTCTTTTCCTCGTTTAAAAGTAAGACGTCTTCATTCTTAATTATATCGTCGCTGTTGCCATAAAACAGACAGGCCTGATGAGATTCTCATGAGAAAAATCTCATCAAACTTTCATCTGAAATGAGTGACCGGTTAATAATGAAATTCTAATATAAAAGACATTCGATCGTCCGAGCTGATCCGGGGGAAGTGAAGCCAACTGTTGTTCCAGATAAAAAAACTGCTAATCGCATATTTTGGCACTGCTTTTGCCGTTTGCTCTTTATTTGTGCTTATCGTCAGTTTCGGTTATACATTGCTCGATAACCGTTATCATGATCTTCCGATCGCTGTGTTTTCGCTTGCCTTATTTTCTCTGATTGTCTTGCTGTTTTTTCGGACTTTCGATCGCTGGCTTAGAGCGAAAAGCAATCGGCTGAGCGACAGCTTTTCATATGGATTCTTTGCTGTGATGACCATCGGTGAAATGGTATTGATTACGGCTTTTCATGCGGTTCGGCCGCCGGTTGTCGACGGCGGTCATACATACATGGAAGCACTTTATTTATTGGCCCATGGACATGCGTCCGGCAATAGTTATTTTAAAGTTTATCCAAATAATATCCCGATCACTTTACTGCGCTATTTTTTGTATCGGCTGGGTGCAATGATCCATTTTACAAATCACATGGCAATTGATCGCATCTTCTGTGCCGCCATGTTGGATATGAGTATTGTCCTATCGTGGCAATTGATTCGACGGCTTTGCGGCAAGCGGACTGCTTGTTTCTTTTTGCTGCTTGCCATGACCTGTTTGCCGCTGTTTTTCTATATTCTCTATTTTTATACCGACACAGTGGCTATTGCTTTTCCTGTGCTGCTTCTCTATTTATGGTATTTATACAGTCTGTCTCTTATACACATCTCCGAGCCCACGAGA
>UQRJ01000140.1 GCA_900543345.1 uncultured Sporolactobacillus sp.
CGAGATGTCTTAGGGTCTCGTGGGCTCGGAGATGTGTATAAGAGACAGGGCCATCACCAATCTGATCGGCAACGGCATTGCGACGATTGTCGTTTCCAAGAGCGAGCGGGCTTTTGATAAGAAAAAAGAGCGAGAGGCACTGTTCGCGATGCGTCATCCCGGCCTGCAGCCGATACCGACTGTTCCGGCAGGCGAGCGGCCGGTCTCCTGATACGTGCAAATTTCTTCGCTTCCGGCCGAATATAGATAGGGAGAGTGTTTGATAATCTAGTAGAGGCCCCCTTTCGGCCCGGGAGTGAAAAGAATGAAAAAATGGATCGTGGCAATGCTTACACTGCTACTTGCGGCCAGTGTGTTCGGGGCACATCGGGCATCGGCCGATGCTGCGCCGGGCGATGTCGTCGTGACGCTCGGCGCCGATCTGACTTCTGCTCAGCGCCAGGAACTGCTCAATGAGATGGATGCCGATACGGATTCGGCACAGATCATTGAAGTTACGAACGCGGAAGAACATAAGTATCTGGACAGTTATTTATCCAAAGCACAG
The DNA here is from genome assembly GCA_900543345.1 of uncultured Sporolactobacillus sp. Classification (GTDB taxonomy): domain Bacteria; phylum Bacillota; class Bacilli; order Bacillales; family Sporolactobacillaceae; genus Sporolactobacillus. The sequence continues at coordinate 548 of UQRJ01000140.1, forward strand.
ATCGGCTCGCGGGCGATCAGCTCATCGAAAATCACACTTGGTCAAAAGGGATCCGGTCTCAGTGCCAGCACGCACAATATTACGTATGTCTCGAAAGATATGTACATCAACGCCCTGGCGACGGCCGGCGTGAAAGACGCCGACGTGTATGTAACGGCACCGTTCCCGGTATCCGGAACGGCGGCGCTCACCGGGCTGATCAAGGCTTATGAAAAACAAACGGGGACCGCTATTCCCGAAGCAAAAAAGCGGGTGGCCAATGAAGAAGTCGTCACGACAGCGGAACTCGGCAATAAGAAAGATATCGGTAAAGAAAAAGCGGCCGAACTAGTCGCGGCAATTAAGAACAATCTGGCGAAAAACACACCGAAATCGCGTGACGACGTGGAACAGGCAATCCGCGATGCCGCCGATCAGGTAAACGTTAAACTCAGCGACGCGGACCTGCAGAAGCTGGCCGATCTGTTCGACAAGATGCGGACGATGCATATCGACTGGGGCAGCGTCGGCGATCAGATGCAACAGATGAAAGACAAACTGAATCAGTTAGCGGGTTCGGGAAAGGCGGACGGCTTCCTGGCGAAAGTCTTCTCGGCGATCGGCGATTTCTTCTCCGCCATTTTCCACGCGATTGCTTCGCTATTTAATTAAAAAAATTCTGATGGAAAAACCGGTATCGCCGGTTTTTTTGTCTGTTCCGGTGCGGACATCCCGACCGTCCACTTGTTTTGGAGGACCTTGTTATTTTATAAATCGGATTTTCCCGATATAATAGTCGATGAACCCTCCGGAGCGTGCGCCCGGTCTGCTTGCGCCGATTTTCCGGTTATTTTTTTGCGCGGGTTCGACTATGATGTAGAGAACCGAAGCGAGCCGCTTTGAGGCGGACAAGCCCGGGAAATGAAAAAAAGAAAAAAGCGAGGCGTGCCGATGTCCAGCATTAAAAATCAATCGACTTCATCGGAACAAGACAAGGAAAAAGGCAGAAGACGGAAACGGATCGTGATCGTCAGTTCGGCCATTGTCATTCTGTTAATTGCAGCAGTCGCCGCGATGATTTTCAGAGATCAGCAGAAAACGCCGGCTACAGCGTCGAAACAGGCGGAAACACATCGGACGGCCCAATCCTTGCACATAAATTACAGTGGACAGCCATATACGGGAAGCTCGAACGCGCCGGTAAAGGTCGTCGAGTTTGCCGACTATCGCTGCCCATATTGCAAATTATTTGCAGAAAATATCTTTCCCCGATTAAAAAAAGACTATATCGACCGTGATCAAGTCAGTTTCTATTTTATCAATTATACGATCCTTGGACCGGGGTCACGGCTTGCGGCAAACGCGGCCGAAGAAGTCTATCATCAGAACCCGAAAGGCTTCTGGGCGTTTCATCGCGCGCTGTTTCAGGCTCAAGGCGATGAAAAAAAGGAATGGGTGACCAAAGACTTATTGACCCGAATTGCTTCGAAGACGGTACCTTCTCTGGACGTCAAGGCGTTTCGGAACGCACTGGATACCCATTCCCATAATCGGCAAATCCAAAGTGACAACGCGATGGCGGAAGAACTGGGTGTACCCGGGACGCCGGCAATTTTTGTCAATGGGAAAAGTGTGGAAAACGGGCAGGATTATGCCACGCTGAAGCAGGCAATTGACCACGCTTTGCAACGCCGCTGACGTCCTTGTTATCCAATTGTAATGTATGGCTTTGCTGCTCCCGTCATATTCATGAAAGGAAAACGCAGAACGGGAGGGAACACAATATGTATTCCGGTTACGCGCTTGCCAGACATGCTGCAGCCGCGGCAACGGTCACATCGGCTATCTTGATTTTGCCGCACTCCGCGGGTGCCCAATTGATCCACAATGAGCAGCTGCTGACAAAGGGAATGCGCCATGATGCGGTAAAAACGGTGCAGTCGATTCTCAATAGTGTCGGAGGCTCGAAGGTCAAAGCGAATGGTTATTTCGGTAACACGACGGTTCAGGCGGTCCGGCACTTTCAGCAAACCAATGGATTACAAGCGGACGGCGTCGTCGGCAGTCAGACCAAACGGGCGTTGATCGGCAAAATGGCCGGAACGTTCGGACTGCTCAGTGCTGGATCGAAGGGTGAGGCGGTAAAATATCTGCAGGATTATTTAAAACGCTTCGGTTACTACCCCGGAAAAATTGACGGCTTATATGGTCCGCTGACTCGGCGCGCGGTGCTGGCTGTCCAGAAAGAGACGTCCATCCGCACCGACGGCATCGCCGGTCCCGAAACGTGGCGCGGTATCGCAAAACTTGACGAAGGGAAACGTGTGGAAAATAAAAGAAAGAGCGTTCGCGCTCGCCGGCAATCGACAGCCCCGGTTCCCAAAGCGCGGGCGGCCGTCAGTGCGCCCCGACCGCATTCGGTGGCGGCTCCTAAAAAAGCCAATACCGCGGTCCGGGAATTTTATGTCAGCAGTACGGCGTATACGGCTTACTGCTCCGGCTGCTCCGGCACGACTGCGACCGGTATCAATCTGAAGCAGCGTCCGAATGCGAAAGTCGTTGCGGTCGATCCGTCTGTGATACCGCTTGGGACGAAGCTGCATGTTGAAGGATACGGCTATGCGGTTGCCGGCGATACCGGCGGCGCCATTAAGGGAAGAAAAATCGATGTCTTTTTTAAAGATAACGGAACGGCTCTGAAGTGGGGTAGACGAACAGTGAAAGTTCGGATTCTGCACTGAGCTTTTTTTTTTTTTTGGAAAAGTTCGGTAAATTGTGCCTTGAGCCGGACGCTCATCTGTGCTACGATGCAAGCGAACAAGCAGTCATTTCGTCCCGTAGCGGAGAAAGAAGTTCTGGCAATGGATGTACACAATGTGATGGAAGATGCAGTAGAGGACTTGCTCAATCAACACTGGGGGCAGCTACTGATTTCCTGCCACTGCGATGAGTGCAAAAACGATGTATTGGCGCTCAGTTTGAATCGCCTGAAACCGCATTATGTACGTAACCAGACCGGCCGCGCCTACACCAAGGCCGACCTGATGACCGAACAGGCGAAAGCGACGATCCTGACGGCGATCGTTGAGAGTGCCAAAGCAGTTTCGGCTTATCCGCACCACGTAAACGATAGGAAAGAAAGTTGAAAAAAGCGCATGAATGCAAAAACCCGGCGATTGGCTCGCCGGGGTGTTCGACTATCGTTATTTACCGATTTTTAAAGAAATCACGATTCAACTGAATATATTTCTGCTCGTCTTCCGGCACCTCATCTTCCGGATAGATCGCTTCGACCGGACAGACCGCTTCGCACGCTCCGCAGTCAATGCAAACGTCCGGATTGATATACATTTGCTTTTCTCCCTCGACGATGCAGTCGACCGGGCAGGTTTCGATGCATTCGCCCGCTTTTTCGTTCTCGCAGGCGGAAGTGATCACAAAAGCCATCGTAAAAAATCTCCTTTCGGCAATTGACTGATGCTTGTTTCATTTCTATTATGACTGCTTTGTGTCTAAAATTCAACGATAGAAACACTGCCTTTCAGCGCACCGTTCTTCTGGAAAAGAGAATCGGTGCGATCAGCAGTCCGGTGAGCAGTCCGGTCAGATGACCTTTGGCATCGATGCCGATGCCGAGAAATGAGTAGATCAAACTGACTGCCAGTGTCACGAGCAGAATCGTACGGTCCTCTCGGTTCATGCGTTCGCCGTGAAAAAGAATCAGATACAGGTAAATGCCCCACAGCCCAAAAACGGCCCCGCTCGCACCATAATGGCCGAATCCTGCCGGTTCAATAAATAACGCGATCACATTGGCTGCGACGCCGGTGCAAAGATAGCCGCAAAGGAAACGCCAGCTGCCGAGCATTGCTTCCAATGCCGGTGCGAAGATCAATATCGCGAAAGCATTGAACAGAATATGCTCGAAGGTCGTATGCAGAAAGACGGCGGTCAATACCTGCCACCAGGCGCCGCCGAGAATCGCGGCATTGGAGGCAACCATGAAACTGAAAATCCGGTCGCCCAATGCGTAGGTTGTCGGTAACTTTAATAGGAGATAAAGGAAAAGAAAAACAACGATATTCACTGCGAGGATCGCAGTGGTCATCGGATAATCTTTCAGAAATCGTTTGAACGGTTCGTTACGTATAAACACGACTGGCGTTAACCTCCTCAAACTTCTTCTTACTGTCAGTATAAAGGAAAAACGAGCGAATGCATAAAGAATCCGTTTCGCTCCCGTGAAATGGCTTGTTTTTGGTCCGTTTGGCGGGTCATCCGCCACAAGAAGCAGAAGAAGCACATCGCGCAACAATGCGGTAAAATAGAAATAATCGATCCACTGGCAGGACCCGATATCGGATAGGAACAAAGATCCGGCCGGATACCTGGCTTTCATCGTTTGAAGTGCAACACGAATAGTAGGGGAGGCGAACTGCGAATGATAACGGGAATCGGCATTGACTTGACTGAATTGGAACGGATGCGGCCGCATCTTGACGACGTGGCGTTTCTGCGTCGCGTGCTGACGCCGGAAGAGCGGGAATGTTACCAAACGCTCGCCGGCCGGCGCCGCGCAGAATTTCTCGCCGGCCGCTTCGCTGCTAAGGAAGCTTATGCGAAGGCCAGAGGAACGGGAATCGGCAGGCATGTGTCGCTGCAGGATGTGTCGATTCTGAACGATCCGGCCGGCCGGCCATATGTCGATCGTCCGCCGGGCGGTTCTGAACGCGTTCATCTTTCAATTACGCATACGGACGCGGTATGTGCGGCGTTTTGTGTGATTGAGAGCCCGTCATGCTAGTCTGCATATTTCGCTGGGTTGTCTCATATAGTTTATTACGCTGGGAGGGACTATTGTGCATGTCGTCACTCGGGAAGAGATGCAGGCCATTGATCGTTACACAATTCGGCAGATCGGCCTGGGAGGTCCGCTGCTGATGGAAAACGCGGGAGAAGCTATGTACCGGGAACTTCTCCCGTACCTGAAACAAGAAGAACATGTTGCGGTAGTCATTGGAAAGGGCAATAACGGCGGCGATGGTTTTGTTCTCGCCAGGCGATTGCTTGACGATCCGGTTCGAGTCGATGTGTGGCTGCTTCCGGACCCGGAGCAAATCGAGGGAGACGCAGCCTATCATATGCGGGCGTTTCTTGCTTCGGGCGGAAGCGTGAACGCCATTGGCGGCGATCCCGACGGCTTTGCGGACAACCTGTCAAGTGCCGACTGGATTGTCGACGCGCTGCTTGGTACGGGTTTTCACGGCATTCCCCGTCCGGATTATGCTCGGGTGATCGATGCCGTCAACCATGCGCCGGCAAAGGTAGTGTCCGTCGATCTGCCGAGCGGCATTCCGGCCGACGGCGGCCCGTTTGCGCATCAGGCCGTTTCCGCCGATCTGACGCTGACGCTCCACTGTCCGAAACTGGCGCAGTTCGTCCGCCCCGCGGCCCGCTTTTTCGGCGAGGTTCGAACGGTGGCTATCGGTATTCCTAACGCGGCCGCCCGCCATGTCGGTGTTTTTCGCAGCCTTCGGACGGAAGCGGACGTCCGGCGCACGCTGCCGCGGCGCGATCCGTTTGCGCACAAAGGCGATTTCGGCAAGGGATTGCTGATTGCCGGATCGGCCGGGATGCCCGGAGCCGCTTTTTTTGCCGCCAAAGCGGCGCTGCGCTCCGGCATCGGACTGCTGCGGCTGAGCATTCCCGATAAAGTGCGGCCGGTATTGGCCGCCGAGCTGCCGGAGACCATGCTGGTCGCACGCGGGGAAACGGATTTGAATAGTTATGATGGCATCGCCGTCGGTCCGGGGCTTGGCCGGGATCCGCAACGGACTGAATCGGTCCGGGCGGTCGTCCTTGCCGATATACCGTGCGTGATCGATGCCGATGGGCTCTTTCATCTGAGCCCGATGAAAGATTTATTGAAAAAGCGGAAAAGCCCTACTGTGCTTTCGCCGCATCCCGGCGAAATGGCCAGACTGGCCGGGACAACGATCGCGCAGGTCGAAAACGACCGGTTCGGTACGGCTCGTGCATTTGCTGAGGAATACGGTGTCTATTTGGTGCTGAAAGGAAAATATACGATTATAACGGCCCCGGACGGCCGGCAGGCGGTCAATCCGACGGGGAACGCGGCACTTGCCAAGGGTGGGTCGGGCGATGTGCTGTCCGGGATACTGCTGGCATTCTTGCTACAGCACCGCGATCCGATGGATGCCGTTTGCAATGCCGTATACCTACACGGTGCCTTGGCGGATACGCTGGTGACGGAAAATCATTCGATGATGGATGTGCTGGCGACAGATTTGATTGAAGAAATACCTCCCGTACTGCATCGACTCTGCAAACCGGCGACGTGTTAGCATAGAAGCCCTCCTTTGTCACCGAAATGAGGCAAAGGGGTTGGATCGACGTGAAAAGATGGTCGACGATATCACTGACGGTATTAATGATGGTTACCCTGATCCTGAGCGGATGCGGCAGCAAATCGGAAAAAGAAGTCGTCGAAGATCTTGGGCAAAAAATCGAAAAATTGAACAGTTACCGAACGGATGCCGTCATGATGTTTGAACACAGCGGGAAAAAGCAGACTTACCGTGTTAATGTTGTTTTTAAGAAACCATATTATTATCGGGTGTCGCTCACCGACGGTAAAAAAGAGAATAAGCAGATGATCCTGCGCAATTCGGGTGGCGTGTTCGTGCTGACACCGGAACTCAACAAGAGCTATCGGTTTGAGAGTACCTGGCCGAATAACCGCAGTCAGGCTTACTTGTACCATTCGCTGAATCAGGATATTCAGAACGATCCGAATCCGGGTTTCAAAGCAAAGGACAATCAATATATTTTCGATACAAAAACGAGCTATAATACAACGCAGTTGGCCAATCAAAGCCTGTCTCTTATACACATCTCCGAGCCCACGAGACCCTAAGACATCTC
>UQRJ01000141.1 GCA_900543345.1 uncultured Sporolactobacillus sp.
ACGAGATGTCTTAGGGTCTCGTGGGCTCGGAGATGTGTATAAGAGACAGGTTGGTTTCTGGTGTTTATGTTATCCTTGCGTTGGTCGTTTGTACAATGGCCGCATATGTATTGGCAAAATTTAAGTTTAAGGGTGCCAATACGATCTTTGTTCTGTTCTTACTGTCGATGATGATTCCATACCAAGCTCTCGTCATTCCGCAGTTTAAAATGATGCTGAACTTTAATTTGCTCAACACTTATTTCGCTTTAATTGCGCCACAAATCTGTTATCCATTCGCGATATTTTTGATGCGACAGAACTTTCTTGCTTTTCCAAACGAATTGTTGGAATCTGCCCGATTGGATGGTGCTGGTGAAATTCGTATTTTTATAAAAATTGTCCTGCCGACGATGAAGCCGGCCCTCGCAGCAACGTCGATTTTTCTGTTTATGTTCCAATGGAATAATTTTATGTGGCCGCTGGTGGTTACAACGTCAAGTAATATGTACACATTCCCGGTTGCACTCTCAAGTTTAACTGGCGTTTCGTTCACTGATTATGGACAGGTGATGACGGGGATAACATTTGCAACTGTTCCGATTATCGTATTCTTCCTCGCATTGCAAAAACAATTTATTTCGGGTATGCTCGGCGGTGCCGTCAAGTAACTGTCTTGTTTTCCTTCCGGATAAAATAATTTTTTAATAATATGCTTGGCGATCAAAATTCGGTTCTTAATCGGATTTTGATCGCCAAGTTTTCTATATTGATGTCCATTAGCTGGAAAAATAAATGAATTTCAAGTATTTATTGCCAAAGCCTTATCTGTAAATAACGTTGATCCCTTTATTGACGAACCGGAACGTATTAATCCTTTTGATTAGTTGTAAAATCAAATTAACCAGTTGGGCCGGGACAGTAAAGCCGGAACAAACCCAATGGTACTTGTCGGATGTCCAGGCACCCAATGCCAATTTATTATTGCAATCTACTTTATTTTAGTAATAATTTTATTGATATTATTACAGGATTGGTGTATTATCGTCTTTGGTAGCGCTTTATATTTATGCTGCTTTATAAAATTTACTGAAATCGGCTATGCTAATCAGTAGATAGTTAAGGAAACAAAAATTATTATTGTCACCATGAGGGGAGGCGGATTTTTCAAATGTGATGTTGAAAACTGTTTTAATGGTGAATGTACATTGCTTCTGCTGAAGAAGAAAGGGAGATAAATGAATGTGTTTGTCCAATTTGAGGACGAATGGCGTTGTTATCCGGCCGTCAGTCAGCCGGAACCTATTACTTCGACACTTAGAACGAGGAGGGCTTGAAGCATGAAACAATATTTGTCGTATGCCTTTGGTGCTTTCGGACACGATGCATTTTACGGCGCATTGAGCACTTACTTTATGATCTTTGTTACCAGTCAACTGTTCGGGAGCGGCGATGCCGGCTTTGATGCCAAAATGATCGGTATCGTGACGACGTTGATTGTCGTTATCCGCATTATTGAAATTATGTTCGATCCGTTTATCGGCGGGTTGATCGATAACACGCAAACACGCTGGGGTAAATTCAAACCATGGCTTTTTGCCGGAGCGATTGTCAGTTCCGTGGGATTAGTTCTGATTTTCACGAACTTCGGCGGACTGACGACAAGCAGTCCATTATTATATTTGATCTTATTTGGCATTGTTTTCGTTATCCTGGACGTTTTTTATTCAATTAAAGACATTTCCTTTTGGTCGATGCTCCCGGCTTTGAGCATTGATTCAGGCAAACGGGCAAAAATCGGTACAATTGCCCGCTTCGGTTCGACACTGGGCGCTCAGGGCGTCATGATCGCTGTCGTCCCGCTCGTGGTTTTATTCTCACAGATGTTTTCGGGGACGACAGGCGATACGGAGACCCGTGCCGGCTGGATAGGCTTTGCCGTCGTTGTTGCATTGGTTTCTTTCTTAGGGGCCATGGCGACCGTCTGGGGGACAAAGGAACAACATAACATCATTCGCAAAGCGGCCAAAAAAATTCGTTTGCGCGATGTTTTTAAAGTCATCGGCCAAAATGATCAGCTCATGTGGCTGGCGCTCTCTTATTTCATGTTGGCGTTCGGTTATGTCGTAACGAATAATCTTTTACTCTATTATTTTAAATATGTGATGGGCAAACCGAATGAATTTTACTTGGTCGGTGTGATTACGGCGATTTTAGGTATTGTTTCGGTAGCGCTTTTCCCGGTACTGGTCCAGGCTATTAAACGTAAAGCCATTTATACGTTCGGGATTCTGTTTATGTTAATTGGTTATGTGCTGTTCTTATTCGCGGGAGATAATCTGATATTCGTTTTGATCGCCATCTCTTTTTACTTTTTCCCTTATCCGATGATTTTCCTGGCAGCCTTAATGACGATAACGGACAGTGTGGAATATGGGCAGTTAAAGAACGGCAACCGGAATGAATCGGTAACGTTGGCGGTACGTCCGCTGCTGGATAAACTTGGCGGTGCTTTTGCCAATGGTGTTGTCGGTATTGCCGCTGTCGTCACCGGCATGACCGGCAATGCTCAGCCGAGCGATATCTCAAGTGGCGGTTTATGGATCTTTAAAGTTTTCATCTTCTTCGGGCCAATGATTCTTATTGCTCTTGCGGCGCTCATCTATGCGATTAATATTAAATTAACGGAAGCCAAGCACGCGGAGATTGTTGATAAACTGGAGCACAAATTGAGTACCCAGAAGTAAAACTGATTGGGGAAAACAGTAGTGCAGTATCTCGATCAATCGCTGCCGCCGAGCGGTTAATAAACCGGCATGATCGGTATGCGGCGGAGCATAAAATTCGAAAGGGAAGGAGAATAAAGATGGCTATCGTCATTGATGAGGAGCGTCGAGTTTTCCACCTGCAGACCGATCATACCAGTTATTTATTTTACGTCATGGAAAATGGTGAACTGGGTCAATTATATTTCGGTCAGCGGATTCATCGGAATCAGAAGAAATATAATAATCTAGGAAAACATGAGTGGCGTAACGCCGCCCCGTCTTGGAAAGAGGAGCAGCTGGATATGCAGCCGGGACTGCGCAAGCAAGAATATGCTTGCTTCGGGAAGGGTGACTTCCGCCGGCCTGCTTATCAGGTCGAACAGGAGAATGGCAGTCGTATTACCGAACTTCATTATGATCATTACCGGTTCGCTGAGGGAAAGCAACGTTTGCCCGGCCTGCCGTCAAGTTTCGGCAATGGTGACGACGATGTCCAGACGTTGGAAATTATTTTATCCGATCCGGTGGCAAAATTGAATGTCATCCTGAGTTACGCGGTGTTCCCGCATGCGGACGTGATTGTCCGCAGTACCAGATTTGTGAATGTCGGTACGCAGCAGTTAACATTATTAGCTGCTTTCAGCGCGCAAATTGATCTGCCGGACTGCCGTTACGATTTTGTCCAATTTTCCGGTGCGTGGTCTCGAGAACAGCACTATTACCGCAGTCCGCTGCATCCCGGCGTCCAAAGTATTGACAGTTTAAGAACGGCGTCGAGTGCGCAACATAATCCGTTCATGATGCTTGCCAGGAAAACGGCCGACGAGGATCAAGGAGAAGTTTTCGGCTTTAATCTGGTCTATTCCGGTAACTTTCTCAGTCAAGTAGAGGTGGATCATTACCAGACAAGCCGCGTCCTGCTGGGAATCAATCCGTTAGAATTTCGCTGGCAATTGAAGCCGGGACACTCGTTTCAGACGCCCGAAGCCGTGTTAAGTTTTACCGACCGCGGGATGAATCGCCTCAGTCAACAATTGTCCCGCTTTTATCGGGATCATCTGGTCAATCAGAAATGGGCAAGGAATGAGCGACCGATTTTAATTAATAACTGGGAAGCCACTTATTTTCAATTTGATGAGCAGAAGTTATTGGCGATTGCCCAAAAGGCGAAGACGCTGGGAATCGAATTATTTGTGTTGGATGATGGTTGGTTCGGCCGTCGTGACAGTGATACGACTTCTCTGGGAGATTGGTTTGTCGATAAGCGGAAGTTTCCGGAGGGGCTGGGCCATTTTTCTAAAGAAATACATCAGCTCGGTATGAAATTCGGGCTGTGGTTTGAACCGGAGATGATCTCGCTTCGGAGTCGTTTATATGAAGCGCATCCCGATTGGGTGATTGCAGCTCCCGATCGGCAAATGACTCCTGAGCGCCATCAATTTGTTTTGGATTTTTCCCGTGAAGACGTGGTCGATTATCTTGTTAAGGCCATGAGCAAGGTGATCGATGAAACTCGCTTAGACTATATTAAATGGGATATGAATCGCCACATTACGGAAATGTTCAGTCACCGGCTGCCGGCCGCCGAACAACTGGAGTTGCCTCATCGGTATATACTGGGTGTTTATCGTTTGTACCAGCGATTAATCGATAAATATCCCGAGGTCTTGTTTGAATCCTGTTCCTCGGGAGGCGGCCGCTTCGACCTTGGGATGATGTATTATGCTCCTCAGGCCTGGACCAGCGATGATACGGATGCGATTGAACGCTTAAAGATTCAGTACGGGACATCCTACGGTTATTCACTATCGATGATGGGGGCGCATGTATCGGCTGTTCCGAATCAACAGACGGGAAGAATCACTTCGCTTGAGACGCGGGGAAATGTCGCCTTTTTCGGTGATTTAGGATATGAGTTGGATATTACTCAATTGTCGGCAGACGAAGAAGCAATCGTCAAGAAACAAGTCGCTTTTTATAAGCAAAATAGGCAGTTATTTCAACAGGGTACTTTTTATCGGCTTAAAAGTCCGTTCGCCGGGGATGGCAATATCGTCAGCTGGATGGTCGTCGATCGGGACAAGACGCGGGCAATCGTTGGGTTGTATCAGATTTTACATCGTCCCAATCCCGACTATTTGCGCTTGTATTTAAAAGGGCTTGATCCGCAAAAGCAATACCGGGTCGATGATTCACCGGAATGTTTTTACGGCGATGAATTAATGCACGCAGGGCTGTTTATCGGGCAAATTCGCCGCGCCAATCAGATCGTCGGTGAGTTGACTGATTTTAGTTCCCGTCTCTATACCATTAAGGCCATCGATAACGAACACGTCGGAGCGATTAATCATTCAATCGAATCAAGTGAGGAGGCAGAGTGATGAATATGAATGAAAAAATTGTCATTGATCCGCAACACTTCGCACTAGCCGTACTTGCCGGCAATCCGAAACAAAATGATGAAGAAAATAAGGTGTATTTGAAGAAACAATTAGTCCTTTATCTGGAAGCCCTGTTGCTGGCTCAAGATTTTAACGATTTGGAAGAAACGCAGTTCGATGTCTCAAAAAGTAAAAAACGGAATGACATATTAAACAAAATCATTGAACATCGTTACAACTAACAAGCGATTGTAGAAAAATAATCATTTTTACAACCGTAGCCTGGATTGTCGACTATCCCCACCTGAATTGTGAATCGGATGGGGATTTTTATAAATTCAGGCAGAGGGATCCGGCCACCCGCAGAGAAGAAAAGCGGCATGAGCGGTGATTCTGCCCTGCATATTGTTGAAAGAGAAAATCAATGATCGATCGGGCGCGATTGACCGCTGCAACGTCGCCAGCTGCTTTTCTGTTTTTCTTGGGAAAGAAAAGTTGATTTCAGAAAGTAGGATCATGTCATGATTTACACGAACGACGGTCATACGCAGTTTCATCTGACAAATGGCAAAATTAGCTATATCATTCAGGTGATGAAGAATGGCCAACTGGCTCATTTGTATTATGGCCGGGCCATCCGCCATCAGAACGATTTTTCCTTCCTGCAGAATTACCGCATACCAATGCCGTACAGTTGTTATCCGTACGACGACGATACTGGTTTTTCTCTCGATACGCTGCGCCAGGAGTTTCCCGGCTTCGGCCATTCCGATTTCCGCGAACCGGCATACGAAATGGTGAATACGGACGGTCACCGGCTGACGACGTTTGTGCTGCAGTCGTACCGTATCCGGGACGGCAAACCGCCGCTGGACGGGCTGCCGGCAACCTATGTGGAAAACGACGGCGAGGCGCAGACGATTCATTTTGTTTTCGCCAGCCGTCCGGCAGGCCTGAGACTGACGCTAAGCTATACGTTGTTCTCACGCCTGCCGGTTATTGCCCGTCAGGCACAGCTCGTCAATACGGGCACACGTCCTGTCTTCGTCGATCGGCTGATGAGTGCCTCGGTTGACTATCCGGACAAGGCATATGACATGGTGCAGTTCTCCGGGGCTTGGGCGCGCGAGCGGCATATCAAGGTTCGGCCGCTTGAGTGCGGTATCCAATCCATTTCCAGTATCAGAGGATCAAGCTCGCATCAGCAAAACCCGTCGATTATCTTAAAAAGGCGGGAAACGACGGAGCGCAGCGGCGATGCTTATCAGTTCATGCTCATCTACAGCGGCAATTTTCTCGCTCAAGCCGAAGTCGATCAATACGACAACACGCGTGTTATGATCGGTATCCACCCGTTTCAGTTTAATTGGCGCCTGGATCCGGGCGGCCGCTTTCAGACACCGGAAGCGTTGCTTATCTTCTCTGACCGCGGCCTTGGGCAGCTGACGCGCAGCTTACACGATGTACAACGCCGACATTTGATTCAGCCGCAGTGGCGGCAAGGCATTCGACCGATTTTGATCAACAATTGGGAAGCCACCTATTTTAAATTTAATGAACAAAAATTATTGAAAATTGCCGAAGAGGCACAAAAGATAGGCATCGAACTGTTTGTCCTCGACGACGGCTGGTTTGGCAAGCGCAATAACGATAAGACGTCGCTCGGCGATTGGTGGCCGAATCTTGAGAAGTTGCCCGGCGGTCTCGCGCAGCTTTCCCGAAAAATCAGAGCACTTGGTTTGAAATTCGGACTCTGGTTCGAACTGGAGATGGTTAGCCCAAAGAGCGAGCTGTATCGCAAACACCCGGACTGGGCGGTCGGCCACCCAAGCGTCGCCCGTACTTATGGCCGCCATCAGTTCGTGCTGGATATGACCCGCCCTGAAATCGTCGACTATTTGTTTGACCGAGTGGCCGCGATTATCCGCGAAGCACAGCTTGCTTACATCAAGTGGGATATGAACCGGTCGCTGACGGATGCCTTTTCGCTGGCGACGCGTCAGGGTGAATTTTATCATCGTTACGTCCTTGGCGTCTATCGCCTCTATGATCGGCTGACTCGTGCTTTTCCCAATGTGCTGTTTGAATCGTGTGCGGGCGGCGGCGGGCGTGTCGATGCGGGATTGCTTTATTACGCCCCGCAGGCTTGGGCAAGCGACGATACGGATCCCGTGGAGCGGCTAAAGATTCAGTATGGTTCTTCCTTTATCCTGTCTCTTATACACATCTGACGCTGCCGACGAATAGCCTTGTGTAGAT
>UQRJ01000142.1 GCA_900543345.1 uncultured Sporolactobacillus sp.
CGAATCCGTGAAAGTCGCCCCGAAAAGAGGGCCGACGCTTCGCCGGCCCTCTTTTCGCTCGATCTCTGGATATCCTGGCACCTGCAGAGGATCGCCGGTGACAATCAGGTCATCGGAATCCCGCCACCGCTTTTCAGCACTGCCCCCGATGAACAGCAATTTTGATAGAAAGCAGCGATCCGGGAACCGATGTCGAAAGAAGGATGGGCCGTGTATCTCTTCCAACCGATGTTCTTTCATGACCGATCGCAACCTGAATGCACGATCGGCCAACAGGCGGCAGGTTTCCGCGATTTGCGCCGTCGGAGCGGATTTTATCATTTAAAAAATCCCATTTGAAACGGATTTACCCATCGGAAGATTAGCGATTCCCAGCAAGTGACTCGCCCATTGCCAAACCCGCCGTCAACATTTATTCTGTTAGTAGCAATCTATTTCTGGGGGATTATCAGCATGATTCTGATTCAATGTGTCAAAGACGTCTACGGCGAAACAGGGGAACCGCCGCTGGATCTTCTCGAAGAACGTCCGCTTTTTAAAAAACGTAATTTTTATATGGCCGACACGGACGGCCACGGACATTTAATTACGCAGGATGAAGACGGCGAACCGCACGTCATTGCCGACGGCCGGGACATTTTAACCGGCGATTCGTGGTTTCATGAACATTTCGTGCTGGCTTAAACGCAGGAGGGAATAACGATGGCAACTATTAAATACGAACGAATTAAAAAGCTGGGGACCATTGCCGAGTCGCCGCGCGGTTGGGAAAAGCAGCTGAATCTGATCAGCTGGAACGGCCGCGCGCCGAAGTACGACCTGCGCGACTGGGCGCCGGACGGTGAGAAAATGGGCAAGGGTATCACGCTGACGGCGGAAGAGCTGCGCTCGCTGAAGCGATTACTCAATGAATTGGACGAGCTGCATGATTAAGCATCGGCGGGATCCGGCGACACGGGTCCATGCACAAGTATGCGGGATGATTGTATAAAAATAACGGCCCAATCACAAAACCGGCTCCTGTAGGGTGGCTTTGTGCACAAGTAAGGTCAGTTATGCACCCATAACAAGCGACGCACAAAGGCGGCTTCTTTTGCACAAGAACGCCAAATCGATACACAAAACCGGCAGAGGACGATGCTCCGGCCGGTTTTTTTATGGATGGCTTAGCGGTAAAGCGGCGGGCCGCGCCTTCAGATGCCTTAAACAGTCGCAGGCCGCGTGAAGCTCATCTTTTGTGAACGGTCGGGCCAGCGCCTGCGTTTTGGCGATTGCCGCCGTAAGCGGCAACCGATCGAAATAAAACAGCGTCGACACGAGTTCAAGAAAAGCCGTATCGCGCTCGGCGAGCAGACTGGCAAGCGGCCATACCGAAATGGGAAGAAGATGACGATAACGTGCAATAAAACGCCGTCCGGCTTGCGAAATCCGAAGCTGGCCGACCCCATTTTCCAGCAGGAAGCCAAAATCGGCCAATTCGTCCAGCTGCAGCGACAGCTCGTCCGAATACGGCCCGTAAAATTGAAAATGAAACGTTTCGTGAAACGGATAGCCCTGTTTTTTCAAGATGTAAACGATCTTCTGCGCCTTCTTACGACAGATGTCCGTCCCGGCACCGTTGATGAGCGCTGCAATTTTCGCATGATCTTCCAGCACATCCAATCCCCCCGTCAAAATCTCTCTCGGCAATTCATTCTTTACCGATATGAAGTAATCGGCAGATTTTCCGTTTCCCGGCGGAGTCGGGCAAATCGTGCACCAGGTCCTTGGGATAATAGAGTTTGTGATCGGTACGCCGCTTCCCGGTAATTGCCCGAACGACATCCGATTCCCGGGATAGTTCGCTCAGCCGGCCATCGGGCAGCAGCAGCATGATCGGCACGCGCTCGTCTTCATCGCCCGGCCGGTAAAAATCATACGGGCAATCCGAAGAAGAATCGGCTACCAGATAATAGTCCGGGTCGATCCCTACTCCGCGAAAGGCCTCGGTCAACTCCTGGCCGGCATCCAGCTGATCCTTGGACAGCTGAACATATTTGAACAGGCGCCGGTTCATGAAACGCCGGCATAAATCGCGTAGCACGGCATCCCGCTCGTCCTGCCAAACTTCGAAATAATACATAATAATCGATTCATCAAGCCGCAGATAATCCATTAAGGTCATACGTTCCTCGAACAGATCGATCAGTTGGACCGGTACATGTTTGAAAGCAAATCCCGACTGATACAGGACCTTCGCGCGATGAAAAATCTTGGTCAGAATCACTTCGGCACTGCGCGTCACCGGATGAAAATACACTTGCCAATACATCTGATAACGGCTCATGATATAATCTTCGACGGCGTGCATACCGCTCGATTTAAACACAATTCGGTCGCCGAACGGCCGCATCACCCGCCAAATCCGTTCCATATCGAAATGGCCGTAACTGACACCGGTAAAATAAGCGTCGCGCAACAAGTAATCCATCCGATCGGCATCGATTTGACTGGATATCAGGCTGACGACTCGTTTATTTTCGTACGTTTTGCCGATAATATCCGCCACTTTTTCCGGAAAATCAGCGGAAACACGACTGAGCAGATCATTAATCTGCGTCTTACCAAGAATGATATCCTGCGTGCAACGCTCATGATTCGTACCGAACACCTTTTCAAACGAATGGGAAAAAGGACCGTGTCCGACATCGTGCAACAGCGCCGCACACAGTGTCGGCAATGTTTCCGCGTCGTTCCAGTCACCGCGGCTCTTAAAAATATCGATGATCCTTCTGGCAATTTCATAGACGCCGAGCGAGTGACCGAAGCGGCTGTGTTCTGCGCCGTGAAAGGTCAAAAAAGTCGTACCGAGCTGCCTGATGCGGCGCAGCCGCTGAAATTCCGGCGTACCGATCAGGCTCCAAATCAACGGATCGCGAACATGAATGTAACGATGAACCGGGTCTTTGAAAACCTTCTCTTCGCCCAGTTTTTTAAATGGCAGCCCCATGACAAACGTCATCCCTGCTTTATTGTAATCGGACAGCTGACCGCATTTATCTGAGTCCGTCTCCTATTATACAGGCCCTGTCCGTTAGAAGAAAAGCCCTCCGTTTTCTTAGCTTATCATCGTAACATGTTACTAACCGACTGCAGATTCAGTCGTCGATCAGCCGCCGGCGTTCCTGAAAATAGACCGGGATCAAATCATTCGCGCGGGCCATCTGGAGGCCGAGTGCATATTTAACGCCGATCGTCTCCGGGACGTGATTGTCGCCGCCGATCGTGACATAACGTCCGCCAAGTCGGCGATAACGGCGGACGATACTCTCCAGCCCGTCACGGAATGCCGCTTGGTCGATCAGGCGCAGATTGATTTCCAGACAGATATCATGATGGATCAGCGCAAACAAAAAATTGTCGACCAGCAATGGAAAATCTTCATAACGCAGAACATTGTCGTCGTATTCAATATAACGACAGGGATAGTCGATGTGGGCAAACGTGTCGATATAGGGATTGCAATTAACAGTATGCTCGGCATACATCAGATAGCGGGAAAAAAAGTCGTATTTCGACAGAAAATTGGTCTTCGCATCACTGCAAATGTCGTAATCCTGGATATTATGCACCGAACCGATCACCATATCGAACGGATAATTTTCGACGATTTCCTCATTGTGCCGGATGTAATCGCCGCGATCGTCGAGTCCCAGTTCAATCCCAAGTAATAGCCTACTGCCACGAAACGGGGCGTACCTATCGAAATAAGCATCAATTGGAAACGCGACCGTCCGGCCGCTCTCGTCCTGTTCGTTCAGATCATAATGCTCGGTCAGAATCAGTCCGAGCTCGCTCGATTCGGCCGCGGCCAGTGCGTCGCTTAGTTTCATGTGACAGTCAAATGAAAACTCGGTATGATTATGCGTATCGAAAGGCATCTTCGCCGGACCTCCCCCGCTTTTTACTTATTGTATCATGTCTGTAAAATCCCCGAAGATAAACGAGCCACCCTCATGCGGCAGCTCGTTTATCGCTGTTCGTTCCGGCTCGATTCGTCTTATCGAAAACCGATCATCGTCCATTTCCCGATTGGGTGAAAACCAAGTTTCTTATAGATCTGGCCCGCCGTCGGATTATCATAAAATAAACACGGCTGCTTATGCTCTTTCTGCAACACGGTAATCAGTTTGGCCATACAAGCCGTCGCCAACCCCTGGCGTTCATATTCTTTTTTCGTACAGACGCCGACGATCATCGCCGCGTGTTTCGTCTCAGCCGTTGTCGACGCCGCGCTGACCATCTCACCATTTTTCTCTATATAAAAGGTCCGGGCAATGCCTTTATCCATATTTTCACGGAGTGCATCGGGATCTGACGCCGTACCGGTAAATTCCGGAATCAGCGTTCGCAGGGCAATCACTCGATCCATTTCTTCGGGAAACAGCATCCGCACATCGCCGCGCAAGTATTCTCTGGCAATCGGCAGCGATACATCGCGTGTCGCGTAGAAACAATCCTTACGTGTTTTAACCTGCATACCCAGATGCGGAAGCAGACGATTGACCCTGTCGCTGAGGCCGGAAAGCATCGTCAGTTTACCGGTTTCTTGAATAAGATCCGCCCAAGCTTCGCCGTCCAGCTTGTTCTCATCCCGCGCATAAGGAATAAAATTCCCCCCATAACGCAGCAGCAGCCCTGTCAGTTTGCCGTTCTCATCAAAGTCTCCCCATACCGTAACCATCTCGCCGTCCATGCCGAACGCTTCAATATCGCCGATAATAAACAGATTTTCCGCCGGACGGTCACTTGCAAAAGCCAGCGCCGCCGCTTTGTCTTTTTCCGTCAGTTTCCGGATCATTGGTCCATATCCCTCCTGCCTGCGATGGAGCTAAAAATGCTGCAAACTTCATTGTACGAAAAAATATTTTACCGCGAAGTGACCGAAATCACGGCAGTTCCGGCCGTCCCAAACGCTGCCGGCTTCCGCTGTTACTCATTTTCCCACCGAAGCAACCTATTGACGTACGTTGCGACATCTGCTCCGCACTCACTGAAAAAGTGATCAAGAAAAGTGATCATCAGCTGCCGACGCTGCTCGGCAATCCGTTTTGCCGCCGCGGTGTTCATTCGCTCCGGCAATAGCAGTAGTTTTTCGAAAAAATGATTGATAGTGGTTGAATGGCTTGTTTTGTATGCTTCGGCGGTGACGTGCAGCTTCGGCGGATCAGCCGGGTCGAACATCGGTTGTTGCTTATAACCGCCATAGGCAAAGGCTCGGGCAATGCCGACGGCACCGAGTGCGTCCAGACGATCGGCATCTTGGACGATCTGTCCCTCGATCGTCGTCATCGGTGTCGGGACACCCGCTCCCTTAAAGGAGAGCTGCGCAATAATCGTCTTCACGCAGCCAATGGTCGGCGGATCCACCCCGATTTGCCCAAGCCAGGCAGCGGCCGCCTCCGGTCCGGCCGTTTCATCGCCGCCGGTGAACTTCCAGTCGGCAATATCATGGAGCAAAGCGGCAAGTTGAACAATCATCCGCTGCGCCCCCGACGACCGCTGCGCTTCATATAACCACAGGCTCATCCGGTAGACGCGGCAGACATGCTGCCAATCGTGGCCACTCGCGTCCCCCTCCATTTTACCTTTGACCCAGTCCCTTGTCAGGCTAACTGCATCCATGCCGCTCCCCCCTGCCATCTCTTTCTTATTCGCTCGATCGGCGGCGGACAAGTCCGTCGCGAAGGCAGCGGCATTCCCTCGGAACAGATTTCATGTCGTTCCGTAAGTGGTGAGTTCCCTCCCGAGGTACACATAAAACTTTCTGTATCAAGATTTTCGGGAATTTCAGGCGAAATGAGGATAAGCGATGAGTTTTTCGGGATGCAAAGAAGATCACTCCTTTGTGCGCTCTGTTCGAAATTGGCCAATTCTTGTTATAATAGAGTTGACTCAAAGAAAGGCGCGATGGATAATGTCTCTGCTATATCAGCCAGTCTGGCGGTTAATCGATCAATCCGCCGCCGGCCCCGATGCCGACGGACGGCGTTCGTTCGCCATCGATGATACACTCTGTGAATCGATCGGCTCCGGCGCGTCCCCCTGTGCTGCCCGGCTGTGGGTGTACGGGAACACAGTCATGCTCGGAACGCAGGATACACGGCTGCCGCATCTGGCAGCGGCACTGGATGTGCTGCGGCGGGCAAGATACCGCTGGATGGTGCGCAACTCGGGCGGACTGGCCGTCGTCCTCGATGAGGGCGTGCTGAATCTGTCGCTCATTTTTTCCGAACGCGAAAAGCCACTGTCAATCGACGCACCGTTTCAAACGATGGTCGATTTTATGAAGCAAGTTCTGAAGCCGCTGGCCATTTCGTTTCAGAGCGGCGAGGTCGCCCATTCCTATTGTCCGGGACGCTTCGATCTCAGCAGCCGCGGACGGAAATTTGCCGGTATCTCGCAGCGGCGCGTGCGCAGCGGTGTTGCCGTACAGATTTATGTCTGCGTCGCAGGCAGCGGCAGCCGCCGCGCGGCATTGATCCGCGATTTTTATCGCTGCGGATTGCAGGGAGAGCGGACGCGTTTCCGCTACCCCGATGTCGATCCGAATGTGACGGCTTCGCTGGCGGAAATCACCGGACGCCGTCTTTCGGTCGCCCAACTGACCGATGCGATCATCCATACGCTGCTGGACTACGGGCGGGTCGAGGTGTCAAGCCTGACCGAACGCGAAGCGGAACGTTTCCCCATCTATTACCAGCGAATGATCCACCGTAACGAGCGTGCGTTTGCCGATATACGGCCCAACCCTTAACCTATCGTACGATATATTTTATAGATAGAAGACGGAATTGGAAGGAATCAGGACAGGCATGGACGTATTAAAAAAATTGATTGTCATTATCACGGCGATTCTTGCCGTCGGACTGTCGGCCTGCACGCTTGAAGGTGCGCCTTCCGGTACGACGGACGCCCATGACAGCCGGGCGCAGAAAACAACCGACTCAGCTAAAAGCAAGCCGGAGACGCCCGCAAAAATAAACAGCAAGCAAACCATTGACTGGAACAAACCGTCGGGAGGGGCGTATCCGGCGCTTAAGCAGGGGGAAAACGTCTGGGTCGATGTATCGATTGGCAAGCAACGTGCCTATCTGAAAGAGGGCACACGCACGCTTTATAAGATGATTATCTCGACCGGGCAGGACAATGGTCCGGACACGACGACGCCGAGAGGGACGTTTTACATCCAGGCGGAACGCGGCAAATGGTTTTTTTCGTCAAAATATCAAGAAGGCGCTAAATATTGGATCTCGTGGAAAAACCACGGTGAGTTCCTTTTCCATAGTGTGCCAACTGTCTCTTATACACATCTCCGAGCCCACGAGACCCTAAGACATCTCGT
>UQRJ01000143.1 GCA_900543345.1 uncultured Sporolactobacillus sp.
CAGCTAACAGTTCCTACTGCCAAGCCTGTAGCGGACTTTCACCGCCAAGCTGTCGTCCATGCCGGGCGCACATAAAAAAACAGCCGGAGTTTGCTCCGACCGTAAGAAGGGCCAACGTTAAGAGAATGTCTTGCTTCCCAGTGTCAATTCCGTCGTATGTTTCGTGCCGCCGCGATAAAATTCGACTTTCACCCGCTGGCCGGCTTTTAGATGTGTGTACATGTAAGTTGAGAAGGAAATGTAGCTCTTGATCTGATAGCCATTGATCGATGTAATGACATCGCCGGCTTTGATGCCGCTTCGGCTTGCCGGACTTCCGGAACGGACACCGGTCACAACCAATCCGTTTTTCACCGAGGACGGCAGTTGCAGCTGACCGGTTTCTTCTTCCGAAACCATCGACAAATCGACAATGCTGATGCCGAGCATCGGCCGTTCGATTTTTCCTGTGGTCTCCAGCTTCTCAATTACCGGCTTGGCGACGTTAATGGGAATGGCGAAGCCGATGCCTTCAACGCCTTCACCGGTCTCCGATCCGGTTGAGGCAATCTTCGACGAATTAATGCCGATCACCTGGCCGGAAATGTTGGCCAGCGCCCCACCGCTATTCCCGGGATTGATCGCCGCGTCGGTCTGCAATACTTGCGTCTCGATTGAGGCACTGTTGCTTTCTACCGGAATAGTCCGGTTGGTTGAACTAATGATGCCTTCTGTCACCGATCCGGAAAAGCCGAGCGGATTGCCGATCGCAATTGCCGGTTCTCCACGCTTCAGTGCCGATGAATCCCCGAATTCGGCAATCGTTTTTATATTAGTTGCGGGAATACGCAGAACGGCAAGGTCGTACAGTGCATCCTTACCAAGAACCTTCGCTGAGACTTTTTCCTTATCGTTCAGCCGCACTTCGACTTTCCCCGCTCCGGAAACAACATGATTGTTGGTCACGATATAAGCATAACTGCCGGCGCGTTTGTAAATAATTCCCGAGCCGATGCCGGATTCCGTATATTTATTGTCGAAAAAATTAGCTTTCTGCAGATTAATGACCGCTACAACCGCAGGGGATACTTTTTCCACCGCTTGTGTGACATCGGATTTGACGTTGACACTGACCTGACGCACGGTAGACGACGCTGAATTGCCGGAATTAATCGCACTGCCGCTCGTTTGATCGCCGGTTTTGATTGAGTACGGCAGAATGCCCAGATCCGACAAAATCGGAGCAAAAATCAGGAAGCAAATGATTCCGACAATAGCACCAATGAAACCGGCAAAGAACCAGCCGCCGCGTCCCGGTCCCTTTCGCGGGGGCCGGGCAACGGGGACGGACTCCTCCGCGCCGTCCCTTTTATTTTCGTCATCGTACTCCATCTTCTCTTCCTCCTCTTAAGTTGTTGCCTCTCCCTTAGATATATCGTCTCATCAATACATCACGGCCGGTTTCTTATAGCTTTAACATAGCACTTGTTTTTGCTTGCTTGCTAATTGTGTGACGATTTTTATACTATTAGTAAAATTTCGGCAGTCGGCGGGTAACGCAACGCAGCGGCACATTAGACCGCTGCCGGCCGAGTCGATCGGCCGGGATCCGTATCCAGCAATTGAACGTCCCTGCCGATTTTCAACCCGATGCCCTCAAGTTTCTGTCCGACACTCAGCCTGGCCAATTCTTTCATGTTGTTATCACGGCTGAGGTGAGCAAGATAAATGCGTTTCGTCCGGTTGCCGAACACTTCTGTCAGTGCCGCGCCCGATTCGTCATTGGATATATGACCGGTGTCGCCAAGAATACGCCGTTTAACGCTCCACGGATAACGGCCCATCATCAGCATCTCCGTATCATGATTAGCCTCCATAACAAACGTATCCGAATTACGAATCAGCCCCTTGATATGTTCCGAAACATAGCCGAGGTCGGTCAGAAGCGTCAGTTTTTTATCTCCGTCATGGACAATATAAAACATTGGATCCGCCGCATCATGTGAAACTGAGAAAGATTCAATATCAAGATTCCCAAATTGCTTGATTGTATTCGCTTCGAATTGAAATTGCTGCTCTGACGGAATCTCGCCGACGATCGGGGTCATGGCCTGCCACGTCTTTTTGTTCGCAAAAACCGGAGTCCGGTATCGACGTGCGAACACGCCCAGTCCGCGGACATGATCGCTATGCTCATGAGTCACCAGAATCGCATCGATATCTTCCGGTTTTCTGTCGATCTCCGACAGCAATCGCACCATTTTTCTCCCGCTCAATCCGCAGTCAATCAGCAATTTCAGCTGCTGCGTTTCGATATACAGTGAATTTCCCGTACTTCCACTGGCCAGCACGCTGCACGTTACCGTCATTTCTACCACTCCCGTTTTCCCACTCTCTCATCTAATTCATCGTCTGCACATTACCCGACATGGCATTGACGAAATATTCTTTAGTCGTCGCTTTTGTCTTGACAACGATATGCCAGGCCGGTATGAAAATCAGCGGATCGGTATCCGCATCGCCGACCAGGTTGATGTAACCGAGTTCGACTTTTAAGATCCGCGGACTTTCTGAATCGAGTAAATTGGTGCTCTCCCCCAGGGTACTAATTGCTTTATTCGCGCTAATGATATCGACTTCGTTTGATTTTCTAAAATGAAAATAGCTCTGCCGATAGCTGATAACTTCGTCCCGATACTCGCCTGTGCCATTCCCATTCAATGAAAACGACAGCATCCGGGGTGAACTTTGACCGCCGATAAAAACCGGCTGATTATTAAACAGTTGGGCAAACTCAATTTTGCCGTTTTTTTCGTCCGTTTTCCAATATGTATACGATCCTCCCTGATAGACCATTGACAGAAGATTACTCTGAAAATCGGCACTCGACGGTTTTCCGACCATCGGTTTAGTAAAAGTACCGACAAGCTGTGTTCCGTCCGACCCGATCAATAGTTTCTGCGATTTATTTTGCTTATTGGTAACGAGCTGTCGGTTAATCTCATTCTTTTTTTTTGAAAAATTCATTCTGCTTCCTCGCAGGAAGGTAACATCGGACGGTGTCGACGGAACCGAAGCCGGAAGGCGAAACGAATTTTTCGGTCCGTTATCGGAAACTCGTTCGATACCTTCGTCCTGCTGGCGAACATACAATTCAAAGATCAGAAAGGCATCCAGCAAGAGAAAACAAATAATAAAAATGGATTTCGTTTTGCTCCAGTTCATCGCTCACTCTCTTTCTGGCCGCCCGAATGATGTTCGGCAAGGGCATTGGCCACCGAGTACCAGCGGCCGCCGATTTTATAAAACCAGTCCGGCGATGCTTTCAGTGAATAATCCTGCTGTGATTGCGGTTTATCGATACGGTAGCCGATCGACAAATCCTCGATTTCCCGGATCGGAACAGATGCCGCTGCCAAACTTTTCAGGATATCGGGTCCAGAGTCCAGTGTCGTCGACTGCGGCTCATCGATGCGATTAAAAGTCAGCAACGTTCGGTTGAACGCATTCAGTTCTTGCCGGCTCCAGGTCAGCTCCATCATCGTGAGGTAAGGATTGGGATAGAAATCGGTATTATATACCCGATAGCCGTTCAGATACAGGCGAAAAATAACGGTCGACTGACCGGACGACGTATTTAATCCGTCAAAAATAAAGCGATTGGTCCAGGCTTTAAAACTATTGATGAATTCATAGCTGTGGAGGATCGGATCCGGTGCCGCCGAACTATTGCTGATACCCGGATTCGGATTCGCATATTGAAGGATGTTCGATGTCTCTTCAAGCTGCCGTTCACCGTCGTTGAACGCCGTCCGCCCCCGGTAATGTACGACATTTTTCGGATCTGTAAACAGAATCGGAATAAATGATTCAATATCGGTTTTTGCCGAATAAGTCATTTCATCGCGGACCCGCACCGACGACTGCGGCAAATAAACCACTCTGCCCTTGAGCTTCTGCGTGCCGTATTCCACCAGATTGCCGGAAAAGTCATGTGCCAAATCGTTCAAATCAATACCGCTTACTTTAGCGGAAAAAGCATCCGTTTCCGTCTGCATGGAAAATGTCGCGGTCAATTCCGATCCCTGGCTCGGCCGGTAAATCTCAATCCGGTCAATCCGGGTGCTCTGCGGAATTTCCTGGCGGTTATTCGTAAAACTGAACAGTTTCGTCAGTGTTTCCGCAGTCAGCGGCGCAGGAAAAATAATTTCGTAGGACACCGTATTCGCTTTCTTTTCGACTTGGCGCTGACGGCCGCGAAGTACGATGCTTGAATATCTTGCTTTGCGGAAGATTCGATATACATCGGAAACTTTCGCGACCTCCGTCTGCCCGATTGTTTTATCGTCCGTTTTACGCAAAGCAAGCGTCGGACAGACTACGTCGGCGAGCGGCAGAGAATCGGCAATGGCGACTGAATTGGTTGAATTGGACGGTTCTTTATAGTTCTTGAAATCTGTTTTATAAAACCAGATGTTCCATGTCATCGCGATGCTGGCAACAACAAGCACAGCAAGCAAGATCGATTTGAATACTTCCCGGTTCATCCCCGTCCACCTCCGACATCAAGCGGCAGGATAAAATGAATCGTCGTTCCCCGGTTCCATTCGCTTTCGGCCCATATCTCGCCGCCCTGTGCTTCAATCAATTCTTTGGCAATCGCCAGTCCGAGGCCGGTACCGCCGAGTTTGCGTGAACGGGCTTTGTCGACCCGATAAAAACGATCGAAGACTTTGGAAAGGTTTTCTTTCGGAATACCGACGCCTTGGTCGCTGATCGATGTACGAATCTTCTGCCCGCGCCGGATGACGCGAAAAGTGATTGTGCCGCCCTCGGGAGAATATTTAATGGCGTTAGACAGAATATTATCAACGACTTGAGTCAGTTTATCGCGATCAATCAGTACCATAAATCGTTCTTTGGGCAGTCGGCGGAAAAACTGTATGTTTTGTTTCTTAGTCATTTCAAAACGGTCGATAATTTGCCCGCAGAATTGGATATAATCCGTTTTTTGCAGATGAATTTTTACCGTTTTGGAATCCAATCGCGATAGTTGCAGCAAATCTTTAACCAGGCGAATCATCCGCTCTGTTTCCCGCTGCGTCACTCCAAGAAACTTGGCCGCCAATTTCGGTTCGCTCACGGCTCCGTCCTGCAGGGCTTCCAGATAACTTTTCATGGTCGTCAGCGGCGTCCGCAATTCATGGGAAACGTTGGCCACAAACTCGCGCCGCTCCATATCGACTTGTTCCTGTTCGGTCACATCGTGTATCACGGCAATAATACCGTTTGCCATGCCGTTTTCCCTTTTGACAACGGAAAAATTGGCACGCAGCAGTACGGTCTCCGAATCATTGCTGAAATCAAGCACGATCGAATCCGTCAGTCCGTATAGATCCATGATTCGGTAATCGCTGCGTATCCTGAGCAGGTCCAGAATTGAATTGCCGATGACATCATTACGGTAGACGCCGAGCAACTCCTCGGCCCGATTGTTCATCAGAATCACATTACCCTTCCTGTCGGTTGCAATGACACCGTCCGTCATATAAGTCAACACTGATTTCAGCTTCCGCCGTTCTGATTCCGTCGTCGCCGTCGCCTCTCGCAGTTTGATCGTCATATTATTAAACGCTTGAGCCAATTGTCCGATCTCATCCTCTTCGACCCTATCCACCTTTCGATTAAAATTGCCCTGAGATACGGCAAGAACCTGCCGCTGCATCTGGACAAGCGGTTTGGTAACCGTGCGGGCGAGGAAAAAGCCGAGCACGGCTGTTACCAGCAATGAGAAAATGGTCGCCGTTGCCAGAATCTGATTAATCATACGCAGCTGATCGTAGATGCCCTCAAAGCTTTTCTCCACATAGAGCAGACCATAGCGCTGATTACCGACCATGATTGGGACCGTGACGATATCCACACGTTCACCGGTTGCCCGATCCGTTCGACGATACTCATTCGTCTTTGTCGATTGCAGATTCTGAATAATCAAGTCATTTGTGGTTGTTTTCCCGACCGCCTGTTTGTTCTCGTCTGCGGCCACAATGACCCGGTTCTCGTCGATTACTTCGATTTCGCGGATACTGCTGTCGATTTCCGAGAACTGATTATTAATCTGGTCCGCCAAATGACCGGGATCGTTAAGATCTGCGTCACGCGACTCGCGCAGTGCCTCGCCGATATTAACGGCAATCAGCTTGCTCTGACTGACCAATGAATTTTCAAAGTTTTTCAGTTGCATCGTTTTCAATGTCTCGGTAAAATAAACGCCGATCAGCTGCATTGCCAGCAAAATCAGCAGAGTGTACACTAAAACGATTTTAAATTGTATCGACTTGAAGAAACCGACTTTCGTCATTCCACCGACTCCTGATTCGGAGCATTCAGATAATAGCCAACGCCTCGTCTGGTAATGATCCACGCCGGGCGGCTCGGGTTATCCTCTATTTTTTCACGCAGCCGGCGCACCGTCACGTCCACTGTTCGGACATCGCCGAAATAATCGTACCCCCATACCGTTTGCAGCAAATTCTCGCGCGTCATGACTTGTCCGATATGTTCGGCCAAATAATGCAGAAGTTCAAATTCGCGGTGCGTCAGTTCAATCACTTTCCCGCGCTTGGTCACCACATAGGCATCCAAGTGAATAATCAGATCCCCAATCACGATATTATGTTCTTTTTTCTTCTCCGTTTCACTGGACTCCTGTTTATGGCGCCGGAGATTCGCTTTAACTCGGGCAATCAGTTCACGATTGCTAAACGGTTTGGTTACGTAGTCGTCGGCGCCCATTTCCAAGCCGAGCACTTTATCGATTTCCGAATCTTTTGCTGTCAGCATGATAATCGGCATATTGTGGGTCTTGCGGACCTCCCGGCAAACCTCCATGCCATCCTTAACCGGCAGCATCACATCCAGCAGTATCAGATCCGGGTTCTCCTGTTCGACTTTTTCGATCGCCTCGCCGCCGTCATAGGCGCAAACGACCTCATATCCTTCTTTTTCAAGGTTAAATTGCAATATATCGGCAATTGGCTGCTCATCATCAACGACTAAAATTTTATTTCCCATTTCAGACGTTCCCCCCATGGCTAAAAAATCGACAGGTGGTTGTTTCTTTCTTCTTCCCTCATTCGCGCTTCTCCGGCCGATCACGATGCGCCAGAGTCCTGTCTGCGCCTCTTCTTTGGAACGTTTATTTTCTCTTACCCATTCTACCATAACGGCGCTTACTCTGTAACACACATACGCACATGGCGAAGAATCCCCGGATCGATTTGGACCCGGGGATTCTGACAACTCACTTTATCTAATGATCGACACGAACGATCGACTGATAAAACATGGCTCGAGGCGGAATTGAACCACCGACACGAGGATTTTCAGTCCTCTGCTCTAC
>UQRJ01000144.1 GCA_900543345.1 uncultured Sporolactobacillus sp.
GAGATGTCTTAGGGTCTCGTGGGCTCGGAGATGTGTATAAGAGACAGACCATACATCGCTCGAGAGCGTCGACGGCAATCCTTATCTGGACACTTTCTATCATGATTTCAACCGCTGGGTATTCCATTTGCAAATTTATTTTCTCGGTGAACGGTTTAAAGAAGCAAAACGGATTGAAAAAACTCCGGGCAGTTTTATCCAGGATCGGTCTATTTATGAAGACACCGACATTTTTGCCCGCATGCATTATGAGAAGGGAACGATGTCCAATGCCGATTATCGGACCTACACGAGTCTGTTCGAAGCAATGGTCATGACTCCATACTTCCGTCCTCCCGACCTGCTGATCTATCTATACGGATCGCTGCCGGCTACACTCAAACGCATCGAAAATCGCGGCCGCCGCATGGAAAAAAAGACACCGGTGTCCTACTGGAAAGAAATGTATCGGCGATACAACGATTGGATTGACCATTTTCAAGCTTGCCCGGTGCTAAAAATCAACATTGATGAATACGATCTGATCGGTCGGCCGCAATCACTGAATCGAATCGTTCCATTAATTGAAGCGCGTCTGAGCGCCAAAGCGATCCCATGAATTATTAATCAGCGAAAAAATCCGCCGCCGGGTATTTGGCGACGGATTTCATTTTCATTTTTTTTCTTTTGGAGCATCGTTGCGTTTATTCTTCGGTTTTCTTTTCTTCTCGTCCTCTTTCATCGGATGCAGAGTGATGCCCATGTCCTCAATCATTCGCGTCAGTCTGGCTTCCGTATTGACTTTTTGACGGTAAGGCATGATTTTCGTTCCTCCTCCGATTCAATGATTTTGCGCCTCGATCCGCTCTCTTCCGCGCATATACGGGCGAAGCGCTTCAGGGATGACGACGGTGCCATCTTCCTGCTGATAATTTTCCAGGATTGCCGCCACTGTCCGGCCGACGGCAAGGCCGGAGCCATTCAGTGTATGCACAAATTCCGGTTTGGCTTTCGGCGTACGCCGGAAACGGATATTGGCCCGACGTGCTTGGAAGGATTCAAAGTTACTGCAGGAAGAAATCTCCCGATAGGTGTGCTGACTCGGTAACCACACCTCCAAATCGTATTTCTTTGCCGCCGTAAAACCAAGATCGCCGCTGCAAATAGCGACAACGCGATAGGGGAGATTTAGCAACCGCAGCACCTCTTCAGCGTGCCCCGTCAGTTTTTCCAGTTCGCTATAGGAATCCTCCGGTTTCACAAACCGGACAAGCTCAACCTTATTGAACTGATGCTGACGGATAATCCCGCGCGTATCGCGTCCGGCCGATCCCGCCTCGGAACGGAAACACGCACTGTAGGCGGCAAAGGCAATCGGCAGTTGATCGCCGCTGAGAATCTCGTCACGATAATAATTTGTTACTGGCACTTCCGCCGTCGGGATCATAAAATAATCCCGGTCCCCGGCGAGTTTAAAAGCATCCTGCTCGAACTTCGGCAACTGTCCGGTACCGATCATGCTGTCGCGATTCACCATGTATGGCGGCATCATGATCGTATAACCATGTTTATCTTCGTGAAGATCGAGCATGAAGCTGATCAACGCCCGTTCTAAACGTACACCCGGCCCTTTATAAAATACGAATCGGCTGCCGGCCACCTTAGACGCCCGTTCAAAATCCAGTATATCAAGATTCGTCGCAATATCCCAGTGCGGCTTCGGCTCAAAAGAAAAATCGGTTGGCTTTCCCCAAAACCGAATGGGCTGATTGTCGTTTTCGTCGTCGCCGATCGGCACACTTTCATCGGGAACGTTCGGAATAGACAGCATGACTTGATGCATATCGTCCTGCACTTGTCCAAGTTCGCCGTCCAGCTGCTTGATCTGCGCGCTGACCTTGCGCATCGAGACAATCAGCGCTCCGGCATCCTCTTTGGCACGTTTTTTCGCTGCGATTTCCGCAGAAACATCATTACGCTTGGCTTTGAGCGCCTCGGTTCGATTGATCAACTCTCTGCGTCGTGCGTCCAGTTCGGGAAATCGTTCGAAATCGCCGAGATCTTCACCTCGATGTTTCATTTTTTTCTTGATTTCAACGTAATGATCACGTAAAAGCTTCATGTCCAGCATTTATTTTTCCTCCTCAAAAATAAAATCCCGTCCCGGAAAGAAGGGACGAGATTAACCCGCGTTGCCACCCAAATTGCCGAGCGGCATTTTCAGCCGGTCGACCGCTTGTTCATTGATAACGGAAATGATCCGATGCTGCCTAAAATCGGCACTTCTCTCAGGGATGGATTCATGACTGAGTACCTGCCGTTTTCCACCGACCGCGGCTCTCTGTAAGATGCCTCACGTCATTACTAGTTCCCGTCGTCGAGTTTGGCTAAGATCCAATTAAAAGTAATGTACCCGAAATGACTTAAAAAAGCAAGGAATGCTTTCACTTTCCTTTCTTTCGATAGGGGCGCCGATCAGAACAGCCCGGCGATCCACGAGAAAATGCCGGCAAAAAAACCGCCGATAGCCCGGAACATGCGGACGATCCAATTGCTTTGATCGACTTGATCAGCCGCAATGATCGGCACTCGGTCGCCTGAAGCGTACAAATGACCGGATAGCTGACCTTTTGTCGTCATTTTCGCATAGCCGATGGCTTCGCCTTTCTTCACCGGCGCTTCCAACTGCTCCTTATTATTCAGTTTTTTGCGATCCAGCACTACTTTAAAAGACGGCTTTGCTTTTTCGCCGTTTGGAGCCGTCACGGTCAGTTTTTTTCCGAAAGCAACCTTGACGGTTTTCGCTTTACCGTTACGAACCGGCACCGCTTTTACTCCTTTAACGATCTGGCCTTTTTTGGCGACCGTCTGTTCCGAGAATTGCTGATAACCGTAATCGAACAGCGCCCGCGTCTGTTCAAAGCGTTGGCTATCCGAATTTGTCCCCATGACCACGCTGATCAAGCGATGGCCGTTGCGATTGACCGTTCCCGTAAAACAGTAGCCGGCCAAATCGGTATGCCCGGTCTTCAGGCCGTCTACCCCTTCATATTTGAATTTATTCATATTCGCACCGAAATCCGGGAGCATATAATTCCAATTGACCATTTGAATCGGGGAGTCGACGCCCGCCGTAAACTTTTTAAGCGGGATTTTTGAAATTGTCAATGCTTCAGGATAATCTTTCACGACATGATAGGCAAGTCTGGCCAAATCCCGTGCGGACAATTTGTTGCTGTCGCTTTTCCCGCCGTACGGTGCATTATCACCCAGATCGACATTTTCAAGGCCTGAACTGTTGATGTAATGTGCGTGAGTCATTCCCAGTTTGGCGGCCATTCGGTTCATCATATCGACAAAATGTCTTTCCGAACCGCCGACCTTCTCCGCCAACGCAATCGTCGCACCATTCGCCGAATAGATAGCCATCGCTTCATACAGTTCACGGACGGTATACTGATAGTCTTTCTTCAGCGGAACATTGGAGAATCCACGATTCTGCGAAACTTTATATGCATAGTCGCTGATCGATACTTTTGTATTCCAAGTTATTTTTTTCTGATGCAGCGCCTGCATGGTTAAGTATTCCGTCATCATCTTCGTCATACTGGCGGGCGGATACACCCGATCCGCATTTTTTTCATACAGGATCTGGCCACTATTATAATCGATAAGAATTGCCGATTTAGCTTTTATCCCTAACGTGTCGGCCGCTTTTGCGGTCCGTACAAGCGGCCCTTGAAAGGCCACCGACAAGCCGAGTATAAAAGTAAGACATGCCGCCGCAAAAATCCGCAGCTTTTTTCTGAAATTCAACGCCTACACCCCCGAATAATAGCGACGCCGCTGAGCGCCTGTGCAGAAAACGGGGACGATCATGATCGTCCCGAAAAGAGAATGAATAGTTCTTTATTAACCGCAGACCGCATGAAATTGTTTATTTAATCGAATAGTTCGGTGCTTCTTTAGTAATCTGCACGTCGTGCGGATGGCTTTCGATCAAACCTGCGTTTGTAATCTTCGTAAATCGGGCATTTTCACGCAGTTCGCCGATCGTCCGTGCGCCGCAGTACCCCATGCCAGACCTGAGACCGCCAATCAGCTGATAGATCGTATCCGCTAATGAACCCTTATAGGGAACACGTCCCTCGATGCCTTCCGGAACCAGTTTTTTCTGATTTTCCTGGAAATAGCGGTCTTTGCTGCCATGTTCCATCGCACTGACCGACCCCATGCCGCGATAGACTTTAAATTGGCGGCCCTGATAGATTTCTTTTTCACCCGGCGATTCTTCCACACCGGCCAGCAAACCTCCGAGCATAACGGCACTGCCGCCCGCTGCCAGTGCTTTCACAATATCGCCGGAGTATTTAATCCCGCCGTCAGCGATGATTGCGACGCCGTGCTTGTCCGCTTCGTTGGCACAATCGTACACGGCGGTAATCTGAGGAACGCCGACGCCGGCCACAACTCGTGTTGTACAGATCGATCCCGGACCGATACCGACTTTAACGATATCGACACCGGCATCGATCAATGCTTTGGTCCCTTCCGCCGTTGCGACATTACCGGCAATCAGGGTGATATCGTTGAATTTCTTGCGGATTTCGCCGACTTTCTCAAGAACGCCTTTCGAATGACCATGTGCCGTGTCGACCACGATTGCGTCGGCGCCGGCTTCCACTAGTTTTTCCACTCGCAGCAAGGCATCGGCCGTTACGCCGACAGCCGCCGCAACGAGCAGCCGACCATGCTCGTCTTTAGCCGAATGCGGAAATTCAACGACCTTTTCAATGTCCTTGGTCGTAATCAGACCTTTCAATACGCCGTTATTGTCCACAAGCGGCAATTTCTCGATCCGATGCCGATTGAGAATTTCCTCGGCCTCCTTCAGACTGGTGCCAACAGGGGCCGTAATCAGGTTGTCCTTTGTCATCAATTGGCCGATCTTCAACGAATAGTCCTTTACAAAACGCATATCGCGGTTCGTCAGAATGCCGACCAAATGTTGCTCTTTTTCATTGTCGATAATCGGAACGCCCGAGATACGGTATTTGTTCATCAGATGCTCGGCATCGAAGATCTGGTCTTCAGGCGTAAGGAAAAACGGATTGGTAATCACGCCGCTTTCCGAACGTTTAACTTTATCGACTTGCTCCGCCTGTGCTTCAATCGACATATTTTTATGAATGACACCCATGCCGCCCTGCCTGGCCATGGCAATCGCCATGGCCGATTCCGTGACGGTATCCATACCGGCGCTGATGATCGGAATGTTTAAATTCAGCGAAGCGGTCAGCGAAGTTTTGACGGACACTTCCCGCGGCAATACTTCGGATGCGGCCGGAATCAGTAAGACATCGTTAAAAGTTAATGCTTCTTTTGCAAACTTGTCTTCTCGCAACTTTTCTCCCTCCAGATAAATGATGGGTGAGTTAGGTCATCCGAAAATTTTATTGATAGCTTAACAACTGGGTCTATGCCTGTCAAGAACGCCGCGTAAAGTAATACTATTCTAATAAATAAAGGCCATGTCTTCATAGATTCCGAGGGTCTTTCGTTTATTATAAACCGTTCCGCAGACGCAAGTATATTCCTTTTTCTACCAAACAACTTTTATGAAACAATGCGGATAACCCGCAACGTCGGATTTTTTTCCAGTGAAAAAATCCGGCTCCCGTCTGCCGATTGAATAAACGGCCGCAGCGGGTCTTTATCGGGGATAAACACAATTTTTCCTTTCTGATTATTCGTGAGGACGACAGACATCCCAATAAAAAGCATCATGATCCCGCTAATAAATTTTTCCGTCAGAAAACCGGACAGCCGGCGATATGACTGATGCGCCAGCGCCTCAAGCACCGACACCGGGTTCTCCGCCGGCATTTCGGCCTGATAGTCGAGAAAACTATCGCAGACCGCCAGTATCTTGCCATATAAGTTGATTTTATCGCCCTTCAGATGGAGCGGGAATCCGCTGCCGTCTTCCCGCTCGTGATGCTGCACGACAGCAAGCATCGCATCTTCCGTCAGCGTCGATATGCCGCGGACCATTTTATAGCTATAAAGCACATGTTTCGCATGCCAAGCACGTTGCGCACCATCATCATTTTCTCCCTTATTCAGCTGGGAAGGAGGAAATTTCGCCATGCCGCAATCGGCCAGCATTCCGCTTAGCCCGACTTGATGGATATCGCCACGGACAAAATTCAGCTTTCTAGCCAAAAAAGCGGATAAAACGCCGAGGGCAACGTTGTGATCCATTTGGCTGCGGTCTGCTGCGCCGCTCAACAGGAAGTGTGCCAACCAGACAGGATCGTCTAAAATGTGATTTAGCGCGGGAACCATTACTTGACGAAATCGGCCGATGTCGATGCCTCCGCCTGTCTGCCACTCACTGAAAAAATGTCCGTATGTTTCGACGGCATGACGATACATCTGTCCCGATTCTTGCTGCTCCGGGGCGTTTTCAACATCCGAATCGACATCTTTTACGTCGATTAAGCGGATGAGAAATGCCTTTAGAAATGCAATATGACGCGCATCCAGTACTGTACCCGATTCAATCAGCGGATTGGCCGACTTTACAAAGACATTTTTACTAACGACATAGCCGGGCTTCAGTTCATGAACGGACACCCGCATGTGCTCTTCCTCCCTGTCTGATCAGACTGTTTTAATGCTCACTATCCGTCGTTGCATTCTCATCCACATCGTCGCTCGGTTGTATGCGGGCGATCGCCGCGACGTTATCGCCCGGATCGATACGGATCAACGTTACCCCCATCGTATTTCTGCCAAGCCGGGAAATGCCGGCAACGGGCATACGGATAATCACACCGTTTGCGGTAATAATCATTAAATCTTCATCCTCTTTGACCGTGCGCATCGCGATCACGTCGCCGTTTTTCTCCGTGATATGACACGTCTTCAAGCCTTTGCCGCCACGTGTTTGCGGGCGGTACGCTCCCGATGGCGTCCGTTTGCCGAATCCCTTCTCCGTCACAATCAGCACGTCGCTGCGCTCATCGACAATGCCCATTCCGACCGCCTGGTCACCGGGATCCAGTGAAATCGCCTTAACCCCGGCCGCTGTCCGCCCCATCGGACGAACATCATTTTCATTGTAACGGATCGCCATCCCCTTTTTCGTACCGACAATCAGTTCCCGCTTGCCGTCGGTTAGCCGGACGGCAATCAGTTCATCGCTGTCACGGACAGTAATGGCGAACAATCCGCCCTTGCGGATATTGTTAAAATCGGCCAGGGACGACCGTTTCGTGATGCCGTTACGGGTCAAAAAGACAAGATAATGATCTGTCTCTTATACACATCTCCGAGCCCACG
>UQRJ01000145.1 GCA_900543345.1 uncultured Sporolactobacillus sp.
AAGGCTATTCGTCGGCAGCGTCAGATGTGTATAAGAGACAGATTGAGCAGCGTCGATTTACCGACATTCGGCCGGCCGACAAGCGCGACGAAACCAGATCGGAATCTGTCATCAGTCATGATCCATATCCCTCGATTCGAATGCACCGGGAAGCAGTGCCGCCACCGTGGTGATTTGCACATCGCCCGCTACGTTTGTCAAAATTACCCGCATGTTCGCCGGACATAATTCACTCATCACTTGGCGGCAGGCGCCGCACGGCGGAACAGGCCGGCCGGTTTCGGCAATGACCGCAAGTGCCGTAAAGTCACGTTCATTTTCGGAAAAAGCCTTGAACAGCGCCGTCCGCTCAGCACAATTTGATAATGAATAAGCCGCATTTTCAATATTACATCCGGTAAACACTTTGCCGGAGCCGGTCAGCACGGCGGCACCGACACGAAAACGCGAGTAGGGAGCATAGGCGCCCTCCAGCGCCTGCCTCGCCGCCGAGATCAATTGTTTATCGTCCATATTTTTCACCTTTTTATTGAATGTACAATGTATGTATGATAATGCAGAGATAAATGACAGCCGAGATCAGCGAGAACCACCAGACCGCAGCCGCGGCCGTGTCCTTAGCCGCTTTGGCCGTCGGATGCCGATCATGGGTCACTAAGTCGACAATCCGTTCCACCGCCGTGTTCATCAGTTCGAGGCTGATCACGCCGCCAATTAAAATGATGACGATCAGCATGTCCGTCCACGAAACATGGATCATTAGCGAAAAAAGAACGACAAGAACCGCTGCCACCAATTGAATGTGAATATTGCGCTCCTGACGACAGGCCGTCAAGAATCCGCTGATCGCATCGCCGAAGCTCTGCGTCAGCCGTTTATGCCGGCGTTTTTCAATCGGAAGTTTTTTCATCGTCAAGCCGCCTTAGGCCGAAAGAAGAGAGTATCTGTTCTTGAATCCCGAACATTTTTTCTCTTTCCTTCTCCGTTCGATGATCGTAGCCAAGCAAATGAAGCAGGCCGTGAATGATCAGAAAGCCAAGCTCCCGCTTAAAAGAATGTCCGTATTCCGTAGCCTGTTCGTGAGCTTTATCGAGCGACACGATAATATCGCCGAGCACGCGTGGTTCCCCTTTTTGCCGGTAAATCGGTACTTCGCCCGCCGCCCTTTCTTCCAGTGCAAATGAAATTACGTCGGTCGGTCGATCAATTCCTCTATAGTCACGATTGATTCGTTGAATGCGATCATTATCGGTAAAAGTCAGTGAGCACTCAATCTCGCCTGTCAAGCCGAGTGTTTCGGCGGCGTGGTCGATCAGGTGAATCTGCTGACGGAGGTCCTCTTCGCTCAGCGAGCCCGTTTCATCGTTCATGTCAATCGTCATCGTCATTTTTCATTCACCCTTTTTACCTTAAGTTCTTTCGGATATTCGATCCGCGAATGGTATACACCGCGCAATGTCTCATCAATAGATCGCTCCACCGTTTTTAACTCTTTCAGCGTAATATCGCAATCGTCGAACTGTCCGTCGCTTAGTCGATCGTTAAAAATACTCTTGACCAGATTCTCTACTTTCGTCGGTGTCGGCTTTTTCATCGCACGGACGGCTGCCTCGATACCGTCGGCCAGTTCGACCACCGCACCTTCTTTCGTCTGCACTTTCGGGCCCGGATAGCGAAATTCGCTTTCCGCAATCGGTTGTTCGCTTCTCTCCTGAGCCTTGACATAGAAATAGCGCAGTAAAGTAGTCCCATGATGCTGCTCGGCAATATCGACGATTTCTTCGGGCATGTGATGCTGACGAAGGATATCCGCCCCGTCGTAAGGGTGGGCGAAAATAATTGTCCGGCTCAGTTGCGGTGAAATTTTATCATGCGGATTGACGCCGTCCAATTGATTTTCCACAAAAAATTTCGGCCGTTTGGTTTTGCCGACATCATGATAATACGCCGCCACCCGAGCCAGCAAGCCGTTTGCACCGATCGCTTCGCACGCCCGTTCGGCCAGATTGGCGACCATTAGGCTGTGATGATAAGTACCGGGCGCTTCGGTTAATATTTTACGCAAGAGCGGTTGACTCGGGTTGGACAACTCGATCAGGCGGATCGGCGAGAGAATCTTAAATCCGGTCTCGAACAACGGCAGCAGCCCGTTTGCCAGGATCACGGATAGAAAGCCCGACAAAAAACCGAATCCGAGCACCATACTCGTTCCAAGCGGCAAAAGCGGCTGGTTCTGAAACAGCATCAATGTCAGCAAAGTCAGCATATTCACAAGAGCAATGGTACCGCCGGTCGATAAAACTTTCGGTCGCGTCTGCCGGCCGCGGAGCACGATTGCGCCACCGAACGATGAGAACAGCAGATAAATCAACATCTGCGTGTCGAACAGCGAGGCCTTGGTATAGACGCCGAACATTACACTGCCGACAAGTGCCAACAGCACGCCGGTCACGACGGCCGTCCGCTCGTCGAGCAGCATGCGGATCAAAAGCGTCGCCATTGCGACCGGAACGATATAGGTGAGCCCGTTCACATCGGTCAGACTAAGATAGCTGCATATCTTCATAATCACCGCCGATCCGGCGAAGATCAGTGAATAGATATAGAGATGCTTGCGCCCGTTCTCGTTGCGGCGCATGCGGAAACGGTTGTATTCAGAGCGAAATATCCCGGTGATGAACGCGGTGATCAGCAGCAAGCCGATGAAGGGGATGATATTGAAATGGTCGTCCAGCAACCCGACCAGTTTAAGCTGACGAATCATGTCGCTCGTTACCAGCTCGCCCTTGCGGACAATGACCTCCCCCTGATGAATCATCACATTATCTACATTCCGCGCCGCTTCTTGCTTATTGCGTTTCGTCGCCGAAGCATCGAACGTGTAGTTAGCAATAATATAGTTTCTCAAAACGACATTCAATGCATTCCTCATATTGTCACTTAAGACCGAGGAAGGAAGCGAAGCGGATGCTTTATTTTGCACCCGTTCCAAATCGTTCCATCCGACTTTGTCGCTCATCGCTTCGTAAATGCTCGTACTGGTAATATCCTCGGCGATTTGCAAATTTTTTTCGGACGAGGTGAGTAGCGTTTTCAATGTATTTTCAGGCAGACGGGAATCCGATGCATCCGACAGCCCGCCTTTAATCTCCTTGACCGCGCTGCTTAGTTCGCTGTCCGACGAATTTTCATCGATGTTCCGTTTTTTCTTGACCGATGAAATCGTATCGAACAAATCGCCGACTTTTTCGACTTGAATCAAGGCAAGCGCATTATCATAGCGATATGAAGAAGGCGTCGATCCGATTGCTTCTTGTTTTTTCAAAGTCGTCGCATACTGATCCACCGCGTCGATCGGCGATTGAATATCACTTGTGGCGATTTCATGCAGATGTACATGCGGCGTTTTCGGCATGACGCCGGATAGCATCAGCGCATACAGAATGACACCGACGAGGATGACTACACTCCAGTCGGTCGCAAACCGTGATAAAAACGTATGCATTCGCGTCATCCATACACGTTTTTTCTTCATGACCAAGCCCCCGACGTCAAATCGGCGCGATTTCCGCCGCTCTCTTCAGTCCCCGTAAGCCTCAATGATTTTCTGAACAAGCGGATGACGGACGACATCCTGACTGGTCAGATCGGCAAATGCAATACCGTCGATGCCCGACAGCAGCTCCCGTGCCGTCTTCAGTCCGGATCGACGCCCTTTCGGAAGATCCACCTGCGTCACGTCGCCGGTAATGATCATTTTCGATCCAAAGCCGAGCCGAGTCAGAAACATTTTCATCTGCTCCTGCGTCGTATTCTGTGCTTCGTCAAGGATGATATAGGCATCATCCAATGTACGGCCGCGCATATAGGCAAGCGGCGCGATTTCAATCGTCCCCCGCTCCAGAAGCCGCAACGTATGATCCGGTCC
Organism: uncultured Sporolactobacillus sp.; assembly: GCA_900543345.1. Taxonomy (GTDB): domain Bacteria; phylum Bacillota; class Bacilli; order Bacillales; family Sporolactobacillaceae; genus Sporolactobacillus. Next base: position 3,929 of record UQRJ01000145.1, read on the forward strand.
GAGTACGTCGTGCAGCGCATCATAGAGCGGCCGCAAATAAGGGTCGACTTTTTCTTTCAGATCGCCCGGAAGAAAGCCTAAATTTTCACCGGCCTCCACCGCGGGCCGGGTGAGAATCAAGTGTTTAATCTTCCCGGACTTCAGCGCGGCAACCGACATCACAACTGCCAGATACGTTTTTCCCGTTCCGGCCGGGCCGATGGCAAACACCATATCATGCGTTTTAATAGCCTCGACATACCGACGCTGGCCCAGTGTCTTTACGCGGATCGGCCGTCCCTTGGCATTCGCCGCGATTTCCGATTCATAGAAACTGTCGAATACGCCCAGCTTCCCGCTCTCTGCCATTTTCAGTGCGTAAACGGCATCGCGTTCGGTCACCTGAATGCCGCGGCGAATCAGCTTGAGAAGCGCGCGCAAAACTTCCTCCACGCGGCGGGCAAGGTGCTCGTCCGTCGCCATCACACCGATCTTTCCTCCCCGGGTAATGATTGAAATGCCGAGCGCTTTCTCGATAATCTTCAAGTGCGCGTCGCCGGGTCCGAACAGAACAAGTGCTTCATTTGCTTGATCCCAGTCGATATTAATCGTATATAAATGGCGTTCTGACAAACTTTGCATATCCTCCTCAAAGCCGTTCGCGTTTCTCTCATTTTACCATAGGTGAACGATTAAATTCCAATCTGATTCGCCCGGCCTGCCGGGCTCGTGCGGGCCGCATTGAGAGTGAGCTAGTTTTCTTTGGGCTTCCGGCTTGATCGCTTCATTTCTTTGGCCGGATCAATCGCCTTCGGAACGGCAATATTCTCATAGACAACCTGTCGGCTTCGTATGGTCAATACGTTTCTTTTGATTCCCCGCTCCTCAATCGTCGAGGAGACGATGTCGGCACCGGCGGGCAGCCTGGCAAGCAGTTTGCGACCGGCTTCCGTCACCGCCGCCGCTTCGGCCTGGCGGCGATTCAGCCGGCGCAGCACCGATTTTTTTTCTCTGTACTGAACATGCTTGTAGGAAATGGGCAACTCCCATAAAAGGAAGCGGATTCTTTTGATTTGCGTTTCATCGTCCGAGTGGGCATAAGGATGTCCTCTGAAGCCCCAGAAGGGGATTTCCCAGCTCCCGATTAACAGCCGGTGCGATTGATAGGTGTGGCCCGTATAAAGCGTGTAGCGGCTTGTTAAAGGAATCTGCGTCTCGGAATGATACCATGTCTCGCCGACAACCTCGCCGGCAGCCGATACAAATTTATTCGACTTTTCGCCGCCAATTCTGCCGCGCACAAGTGGCTGGCCCGCTTTGACAAACTGATTGCTTTCGACCACGGGTTGTCCGCTTTTGACGAATAAATGATGAATAACCGCCTGTTTGGCGGCAACCAAATCTCTCGGGCCGGACGATCGACGTTCGCTCGGATATTTTTTCTGAACGACATCGATTTTATAGGTCGTCCCTTCCTGAGAAACGCCGATCCAAGTGACTTTGTTCAATCGTGATGAAAGCATCGTCTCCAACTTCCCGGAATCGGGAATGAAAAAGTTCAGTGTACCGACGTACAGATGCTGCTTTTTCAACAGGGTGCGGATTTTCTCTTCCAGTGCCGGATCCGCACCGCTTACCCGAATGGACCATACCATGTTTGAGAGCAGTAGCAGGATGGCGATAAAGAAGACGATACCGCTTAGCAAGCTAAGCTGCCGTCTGACTTGCTTCCAGAGAAACACCCCGCCCTTTTTCTCCAGAATCCGGATCCGGCAATCGCTTTGCTTCAATAATTGACGAAGGCGACTCGCCTCCGGCCGCGATAAATAGCAGATCGCCGTCGTCTCCCCCGTCCGGACAATTTTCCGAAGCTGGATGCCGTTTTTCACACACCGATCGATAAAAGCCTCGATCGATCGGCCGGAAATTTCCGCCTTCAAATAACCGCCCGCAAGATCACTTCCGATCGTCATTCGGCCACCCTCCCGTCATCCGGTTCAAACCGTATTTCACCGATTTCGCCCCTCAGATCGAGTTCCTGCGGCAGCATTGCTTCCAGCACAAATGAATGGCCGGTAACATGCAGAACTCCTGTGGATGTCTTCAGAACCAAGTTGTTTTCGGTGAAAGAAAGGACGCCGAGAAAATTCTCAACGGAAAGCCGCGACCGACCGATCAGTGAAATTCTCGGAATATCGGAAACGACATCTTCCGGAAGCCCTGTCGTATCGGCAAACCATTTCTTCAGTCGACCGGTCCAGTTTTTCATCGCTTCTCCCACCCTTACTTACAGCTTATGTGAGAGAAGGGGACCGTAGCACTCTCCCCGGCGAAAGTGGGCCAAAAAACGGAACGCTGCGGCGATTGCCGCGACGTTCCGTTTATCTGGTCGGGTAACGACCAGGTCGCTTTTTCTTAAAATAAGGATGAGGCGAGCGGGCCCTCGGTTTGCCGATGCATTCAGAAAAAATAAATGCTTGGCGCAGCCGATCAGGGTTGTTCATCCACCGCGGGCGGTTGCGGAGCCGCTCGGCCGGCGGCGACGGGGCCATCTTGCCGCTATCCGCCTGACTATTCTCGGCCATGCGATGCATCGCCTCATGATAACGGTTCAGCTGATTATCAGAAACAGGTGGTTCCTTCCGCCTTTTGGCCGGCACCGCATTTTTGCCGGCGATCGGTGCGGAAGCCGTCCTGTGACCGGCGGCCGTTCGCCTGGCCGCACGTCGCTTACGCTCGCGCTCGTTTTGTTTTTCCACCGAACGGGCAATATAGCCGATAAATACGATTACCGCAATAATTATTCCAATATAACCGCTCACGTAACCGTCACCTCTTTCTGCCCTGCATCATCACTTATACTCGTCGCCCGACTGATCGCTGTTATCGCTACTTTGACCTCCGAAGGAATGACGCATCTCGGTATCGGCCTTAATATTGTTATAATTCATATAGTCCATCACGCCGAGCTTTCCTTCTTTAAGCGCCGCCGCCATCGCCAACGGTACTTTGGACTCGGCTTCGACCACCTTGGCGCGCATTTCTTCGACGCGGGCACGCATTTCCTGTTCGCCGGCCACGGCCATCGCCCGGCGTTCCTCAGCTTTTGCCTGAGCAATATTTTTATCGGCCTCTGCCTGCTCCGTTTGCAGGAATGCGCCGATGTTCTTGCCGATATCCACATCGGCAATATCGATCGACAGAATTTCAAAGGCTGTCCCGGCGTCCAGTCCTTTTTCTAAGACGGTTTTCGAGATCGTATCGGGGTTCTTCAGCACATCCTTATGCGATTTGGCCGAACCGATCGTGCTGACGACCCCTTCACCGACACGGGCGATAACCGTTTCCTCTCCGGCACCTGTCTCTTATACACATCTCCGAGCCCACGAGACCCTAAGACATCTC
>UQRJ01000146.1 GCA_900543345.1 uncultured Sporolactobacillus sp.
TCGAAGTACAGGCTCAAGTAGGCGATTTTGTTGGTCGGCAGCTCGTGCAGCAGTGCGCTGACTCCGCCGATTGTCCTTTTTTCCAGCGGCAGTTCTTCTGCTTTTTTATCAATATCTTTCAGTGCAAGCAGCGGAATCTTACGCAGATCTTCCGGGCTGTCCGGCTCCGACTGGCGTTTTTGCAGTTTCTTTGTCGATCGAACGAGCTGCGCGAGCTGATCCTTATCAAGTTTCTTTTTATAATCCGCTAACTTTTCCGCCGCTTGTTTCGTCTCATCGTCTGCCAGCGTCTTTGACGGACGAATGACGACGAGCGAACAGTGGCTGCTGTGGAGCAGATAGTGATCGATCAACTGTTCGAAATAGTTGCCTGTCAACGCCTGCTTGATCGTTTTTAGCGTTCCTTCGAATTTCAGATGAGTGAGCGGGTCGCTGTCGTAGAGCCAGCCATCCATTGCCGTGATGCTGTAGATCAGTCCCTTCGGCATCGAGCCGAAGTCCGCCTCACGCAGCTGGAATTCCTTAACGTTAATGGCCGCTTCGATCAGTTTTTTGTCGATGCCCTTCTTTACCAGATCGGTGAGTGTCGACGTGACGACCTTTTTTAACGCCTCTTGTTGATCCTCGTTGGCATTCTTCACATTGATAGAAAAATATGGCTGCAAGATGCTGTTATCGAACGCCCCGAAGACGTCGCGGCCGATGCCGGCGTCGAGAATCGCCTTCTTCAGCGGAGCGGCCGGACTGTCCAGCAGCAGGTAGTCGAGGATATCGAACGCCAGATAGGCTTCTGGATCCGGTTCTTTGCCGACCACGTAATTCAGGCTCAAGTATGTCTTGTCCCGTTCGCTCTCGTTTGGCAGGATCGGGTAACTGCGGACCGTTTCACTGCTGCCGATCGGCGCTTGGACGGCAACTTGCGAATCGACGTCGATTCGGCCGTAAGCGCTCAGATACTGCGCGTCCAAATAGGCCAGCTTTTTATCGATGTCCATTTTTCCGTACAAATAAAGATAACTGTTGGTCGGGCTGTAGTACTTTTTATGTGAAGCAATGAAATGTTCGTACGTCAGTTCGGGGATGTGCAGCGGATCGCCGCCGGATTCAAAGCCGTAAGCGGTGTCCGGAAACAGTGAATTCTGATTTGCCCGCATCAGCAGACCTTCCGGCGATGAGAATGCTCCTTTCATTTCATTGTACACGACGCCCTTGATATTAATCGGATCTTCCGCTTTATTCAGTTCGTAATGCCAACCTTCCTGCTGAAGGATTTCCCTATATTTGTAAATGTTCGGATGAAAGACGGCGTCGAGATAGACGTCGATCAGGTTCTGAAAATCTTTATCGTTTTTACTGGCGACCGGATACATCGTTTTGTCGCTGAACGTGAAAGCGTTCAGAAATGTGTTTAGCGATCCCTTTAACAATTCGACGAACGGTTCTTTCACCGGATATTTGTCGGATCCGCACAGCACGGAGTGTTCAAGAATATGAAAGACGCCGGTGTCGTCCTGCGGCGGCGTTCGGAAGGTAATCGAGAACACCTTATTGTCGTCTTCGTTTTGCAGAAAAAGCAGGCGCGCGCCGCTTTTTACATGTTCGAACAGGTAAGCGTCCGAAGTAATTTCGGGCACGTGCTCACTATGTAATAATTTAAAACCGTGATACACATGGTCCGCTTCGTATTGGGTCATATGATAGCCTCCTCGGGTTGCTGACAGTTAAAACCGCTACTCATTTTATTATACAGTATTCGCCGCCCGGCCATGCCGACGGGCGGCCTGAAAAAAATCACTTGTCCTAGCGTTTGCAGTTAGCGGCGGATTCATGTGCAACCGTTCATATTTTTGTCTGAAGCGGCAGCCGGTTTCGGACCAGTTGCTCAAGGCAATCGATAAAACAAGGACTGTCGTTGACGGCGGGAATATAATGGAAAGACCTGCCTCCGCAGCGCAGAAAAAGCGCGGCATTTTCGACAGCCAACTCATTCAGCGTTTCCAGGCAATCGGCGGTGAAGCCGGGTGCGCAGACGAAAACGCTGCGCATGCCTTCTTTCGTCAGGTGCTTGAGCATGTCGGCAGTTGACGGACGGAGCCATGCCTCATTGCCGAATTTCGATTGAAAACTTTCGATGACGCGCAGATCGGGCCGTTTTTGCCGCAGTGCTTCGGTAGTGATGCGGCAGCGCTGTGGGTATTCGTCTCCCGCTTGCGCGTAACGGACGGGAATGCCATGGTAGGATAGGATCAGCGCATCGGGGCGGCCCCACATTTCGATGGCGCGCTCGATCCGTTCGGCAATGGCACGGATGAGGAGCGGGTGGTTGGGATAATCGTGAATGAAGCTGATTTCCGGCAAGGTGCGCCGACAGCCGACGGCCCGTTGAACGCAGTCCCAGACGGAAGCCGTGGTCGTTGATGAATACTGCGGAAAAAGCGGCACGACGATTAACCGCCGCATGCCCCACGCGAAGAGGCTGTCAAGCTGCTGTTGCATTGATGGTGCGCCGTAGGTCATGGCCAGCGATACACGGAGACCTGCCGTCGCCAACCGTTGCTGCAAAGCCTGCTGCTGGCGACGGCAGTAGTAAAGCAACGGCGAGCCCTTTTGGGTCCAGATACGGCGATAGAGCTCGGCAGATTTTTTCGGACGGATACGCAGAATGATTCCGTGCAGAATCGGCAGCCACTCCCACCGGGGCAGATCGATTACCCGCGGATCACTGAGAAATTCGCTTAAATAACGGCGAACCGATCGCGTGTCCGGTGCGTTCGGTGTTCCCAGATTAACGAGCAATACGGCCGTTTTTTCCATGCCCCCAGCCCCCTCAACTAACCCTTCACTATTCATTACTATTCTAGCAAAAAAATGTGATGAAAGTGCTTAATATTCTGGACCGCGGCGTCAAAAAATTGTCGACGTTTACCGGCAGCTGTGCAATATCGCCAAGAAGAAGCGGACTCAGGCAAGCGCAGAATCATGAGGTGGCAGCGCGGGATTATTCACGATGCGCGTGGGATTATGTGCAGGAAGCAGCGATATGGTTGTCAATCGGTGCCGGGTTCCGTCAATAGGTATACAACCCCATCGTATAGTACAATATAGACAGGAGTGAGCGATGATGAAAAAACGAGTATCTGTTTGTCCGAAATTTGAACGTGCTTTCCGCATTCTCGGCCGAAAGTGGAACGGGCTGATCATCGAAGTATTGCTTGGCGGTGAGAGCCATTTTAATAAAATCGCTGCGGCGATTCCCGAGCTGAGTGATCGGATGCTAGCCGCCCGTTTGCGCGAACTGGAGGAGACGGGTATCGTCGATCGGCATGTCGATACGGGTTATCCGGTGCAGGTGACGTATCGGTTGACTGCTAAGGGCCGAGAGGCGGGACCGATTCTGGCGGAAGTGCATCATTGGGCGGATAAATGGTTCGCGCAAACGGATAAGAAGACAGATTAGTTTACTTTTCTATGCCTTATAACTATACTAATGTAAGCAATGGAAAATTAATAAGTTAAGGAGTGTTGAGTTTGGCTAATCCGTTTCTTGAAGCGATAAAAAAACGTCGCACCATTTATGCACTGGATAAAAATGCGAAAGCAAGCAGGGAAGAAATCGTCGCAACGGTTCAGGACGCCGTCAAACATACGCCGTCAGCTTTCAATTCGCAAACAGCACGTGTCGTGCTTCTGTTCGGTGAAGAAAGCGCGAAACTGTGGCGGGAAGGCGGTATCGTCGAGCAGGCAATTCGCAGCGTACTTCCGCAAGGTCAATCGTTCGAACCGACGGCAAAGAAACTGGCCTCGTTTAATGCGGGTGTTGGTACGATTCTTTTTTTTGAAGATCATACCATTGTCGACAATTTACAGAAAAAATTTCCGCTGTATGCCGATAATTTTCCGGTTTGGTCGGAGCAGGGAACCGGCATGACTCAGTTTGCCGTCTGGACAGCTCTGGCAACGATCGACATCGGAGCGTCGCTTCAGCATTATAATCCGCTGATCGACGAGGCGGTACGCGCGACCTACGACGTTCCCGCCGGTTGGAGTCTGCGGGCGCAAATGCCGTTTGGTAACATTGTTGCCCCGGCAGGAGATAAAGAATTTCAGCCGATTGAATCGCGTGTCAAAGTACTTGGCTGAGTCTAATTACGCAAAATGCCCCGCCGGTTGCTGAGCAATCCGCGGGGCATTTTGCGTGTTCATGGCTAATGATGTCGCCGCTTGATCCCTCCGACTTTCTCCGGCAGTTGCAGGCTGGCGGTCTTTGCTTTTTCCGGAGCAACCAAGAGCCCCGACCGTTCGGTAATTTTTTAAAAAATTCGATAATTTTATTGCTTTCGAAATGAAAAAATGGTTATAATGAAACATAATTAAAATTTGTTTCGTGGACAGACAGATACTTAGGGGGATCATCATGAAAAAGTTTTCTGTGTTTACGCTGGTAATGGCTTTGGTTCTACTGCTTGCGGCTTGCGGAACAAGCAATGGTTCCGGCAATTCGGCAAAGAAAGAATCGCCGAAAAAGACGCTTCGGGTCGTTAACGATGCGGCCTATTCACCGTTTGAGTACCTCGATAAAGGCAAAATGGTCGGCTTTGATGTCGATATAATGAAAGCACTTGGTAAAACCGCCGGCTATAAATACAAATTGGTTAATGTCGGTTGGGATCCGGTCTTCGCCGAACTGAAATCGAAGACCGCGGACATGAGTATTTCCGCGATATCAATTACGTCCGATCGGGAAAAGACATACGACTTTTCCGTTCCTTATTTCCTTTCGACAAATAAGATCCTGATTCCGAAAAGCAGCTCGATCAAAACGGCGGCCGATCTGAAAGGACAAACAATTGCCGTTCAGACAGGAACAACGGGGCAGACCGCAGTTGAAAAGATACTCGGCAAGAATAGTAAAAAAATTAAAAAATTCAAGACAATCAGCTTGGCTATCATGGAAATGCTCAATCACGGAGCCGACGCGGTCGTCGCCGACAATACGGTTATCGAACAATATGCCCGCTTGAATCCTAATAAAAAATTGAAAGTGGTGGAGGACAATCAGGCGTTTGTTCCTGAATTTTACGGCATCATGTATCCGAAGGACAGCAAGTTGAAACCGGTGTTCGATAAAGCAATCAATAAGCTTTACGAGAACGGAACCTATACGAAGATTTATCAGAAATGGTTCAAAACCAAGCCGGATATTAAACAGCTGAAAGCGCAGCAAAATAAATAAGAAGGGAAACCCGAAAGTTGCCTGACCCAAGGCGGTTAGGCAGCTTTTTAATGTTAGGAGAGGATTTTGTTGGACTTTCGTTTGGATTTAATCTGGGGGTACTGGCCGTTTTTTCTGAGCGGGACGCTGTTCACCATTGGTTTTTCTTTCGCCGGCATCGTCTTCGGAACGATTCTCGGTCTGATCATCTCGTTTGGGAAAATGATGAAAAACCGTTGGTTGTCCGCCCCGTTCAAGTGTTATATCGGTTTCTTTCGCGGAACGCCGCTGTTTGTACAGATTCTGATTACCCATTTCGGTGTTGTTCCTGCCGTTATCGGCCAATCAAACGGGGTGGTCGCCGGTATCGTTGCGCTGTCGCTGAATGAAGCGGCCTACATCGCGGAGGTGTTTCGTGCCGGCATTCAGTCGATCGAACAAGGACAGATGGAAGCGGCACGTTCACTTGGCATGTCACACGGCCAGGCGATGCGTTACATCATTCTGCCGCAGGCGGTGAAACGTGTGCTGCCGCCGATGGGCAACGAATTCATCAGTCTGATCAAGGACTCGTCGCTCTGTTCGGCAATCGCCGCGCCGGAGTTGACATATTGGGCAACGGCAATGAACGCTCAATATACGCTGGTTTGGGAACCCTACTTGACGATCGCCTTCATCTATCTAATACTAACGCTGATACTGAATTCCTTCGTGCACCATATGGAAAGAAGGATGGCTACAAAATGATGATTGAAGTAAAAAATCTGAAAAAATCCTTCGGCGATAACGAAGTATTAAAAAATATCAATTTGAATGTAGAAAAACAGGAAGTGGTCGTCGTCATCGGTCCGTCGGGTTCCGGGAAATCAACGCTGCTTCGCTGTATTAATCTACTTGAACCGGTGACTTCCGGCCATATTCTGATTGAAGGGCAGGACATTGCCGATAAAAAAGCGAATATCAATAAAATCCGCCAAGACGTCGGTATGGTTTTTCAGCAGTTCAATCTTTTTCCACATATGACGGTACTAGAGAATATCACCTTGGCACCGGAAAAGGTGAAGCACTTGCCGCCGGCCGTGGCAAAGGAAAAAGCAATGGATCTGTTGCATCAGGTCGGGTTGGCGGAAAAAGCGGAGGCCTATCCGGATTCGCTCTCCGGTGGGCAAAAGCAGCGCATCGCTATCGCCCGCGCTTTAGCGATGGAACCGAAAATGATGCTGTTCGATGAGCCGACTTCCGCGCTTGACCCAGAGATGGTCGGCGAAGTGCTGGATGTCATGAAGCAACTGGCTAAAAACGGCATGACGATGGTTGTTGTGACACACGAGATGGGATTTGCCCGCGAAGTTGGCGACCGCGTGATTTTCATGGACGGCGGCTATATTGTCGAGGAGAACAAACCGCAAGAGCTGTTTGCCCATCCGCAAGAAGAACGGACTCAGGTCTTTTTAAGTAAAATATTATAAAATAGTTTTTGCTCCGGTTTTGATGAACAGTGCAGCTTTTCGCCGCACGTCATAAAAAACGATGATATCAAAACGATTTTGCGCGGGAATTCGGCCGCCATGGATAAATTTCTTATTGTAAATGGACAGCAGGAAATGGCAGGGTTCCTGTTTCCATTCCCGATGCCAACTAGATAAACAAGCCTTCTTCCGCAGCCGGAAGAAGGCTTGTTACCCAAGCACCCACTGCTATCAGCCGGTATGGTGCTGCTCAATCTGCCGCTTTGCTTCGGCATAACGGGCGGAAATCAGGTCCCAGTTGTAAAGGTGAAAACAGTTTTTGATATATTCCGGTCGGCGGTTCTGATATTTCAGATAATAGGCATGTTCCCATACGTCGAGCCCGAATATCGGCACTTTGCCAAGCATGACCGGATTGTCTTGGTTACTCATTCCGACGACTTCTAGGCGCCCATTGCGATTTAGAACAAGCCACGACCAACCCGAGCCAAAAATATTTTCCGCGACTTGTGAGAATCGTTCGGAAAAAGCCGTGAATCCGTTCAGTTCTCGGTCTGTCTCTTATACACATCTCCGAGCCCACGAGACCCTAAGACATCTCGTA
>UQRJ01000147.1 GCA_900543345.1 uncultured Sporolactobacillus sp.
AAGGCTATTCGTCGGCAGCGTCAGATGTGTATAAGAGACAGGGTTTTTGCTGTGAAAGGGGGGGATTCGATGTCCGTTTTGCAGGCAGAAGGCTGGCTGGAAGGTCTGTCGCACTCCGCTCTTCGCCAGATTGAATCCCAGGGGCGGATCCGAACCTATCAGGCCAAGTCCGTCATTTTTATCAAGGGGAAGCCGCTGATGCATTACTTTTTCGTTGCGAAGGGATTGGTGGCCGTCTATCGGCAAAATCGCGACGGCAAACGCTGGATTGCCAGCTTGATCGGCTCGGAAACGTTCTTCCCGCATATCGGCTTCGAGCAGCCCTCCGCTGTTTATCCGGCCAATGCAGAAGCGTTGACGGACTGCACACTGTTGGCGGTACGCAAAGTGGAGATGACGCGGCTGATGCATGATTTTTCGTCATTGCAGGATCAGCTGACCCGTTTTTTCGCTGAAAAAAGCCAGGAGCTAATCACGCGCTGTTCGGATTCACTGTTGGAGAGCGCCGAACATCGGTTGATTCAGTTACTGAAACAATTGGCGCTGCAATCCGCAAAGCGGACGGACGACGGATGGTACTCGGTAGGCGACATACTGACAGAGGAGAATATGGCTGATTACATCGGCGTCACGCAGGAAACCGTCAGCCGTATCATGACTCGGCTTTATCGCGATCGGATCGTCAGACGCAGCGGCCGTAAAAAAATCTGTCTCAATTTACAAAGATTGACAGAACGCTGAAACGTAACGGGACGGATGGGCGAACGAGTACAACGGTGCGCTTTTTGCCTGATGATTATCGCAGATTTGTGCAATAGCGCCGCACTTTGGCCAAGAAGGCTTGCCGCTTTTTAACACGACTGGAACGCAGGCCATAAAGCACCAGCCGGTGCAGCGGACGGATGCCGCAAAAATGGAAAATAGGTCCCTTGACCGCTCTCCACTCGACGCTTCGGCGGATGAGGCGGGCGTAGAAAGCGGGCGAGTCCATTGTATAGATTAAAGTAGCCGCCCTACCGTTTAGCAACCCGTGCGGAATCGGTCCGTTGTATGTGTAGGCGAATCCGGAGGCGAAGACGCGATCGAAGAACCCGCGCAACATCGCCGGCATGCCACTCCACCATGTCGGGTAGACAAAAATCAGATGATCGGCGGCCGCAACAAGTTGCCGGTAATGTGCTGTTCCTGGGTCGCTTTTCATCTGTGACCGCCGTTTCCGGCTGTTGAAGATCAAAGCCGGATCGAATTTTTCCTGGTAAAGGTCGAGCAGGTGATAGTGAATTTTAGCTGCGCTCAATCCTGCAATGACTTGTTGGCAGACGGCATGGTTGAAGCTATCGGGATTCGGGTGGGCATAAATGACAAGTACATGCATGATTAGAGTCCTCCTCGGCGGTTTGTAAACGGGTATGCTTATTGCAAAAAAACGTTCAATGCTGCTTCCGAAAAACGACCTCGAACACTTCGCAGACACAGGGAATAGCCGGCGTGAACTTTTTGTGAACCTCTGCGTATTCTTGTTCGAAAAACGCTTTGTGCACGTCTCGCCAATAGGCGAGCGAGCGATCCCCCTCGCCTTCGTGATAGGCATGTTCCCAGGATACTTGCTGAAATGACATGATTTCCACCACCACCGTCTTAGTTATCGCGATCGGTTCGCCGCGGCCATCCAGAATAATATTGTACTCACCGACCTGCGGTAATGGCTCGTCGATCGCATAGAGTTCGTAAGCGCTGGTTGTGGCCGTCTTCAGCCCGCGGACAACGAGATCCGCCAGCTGATCGGCCGTTCCGGATGTATCGCCGAATGACCAGGCCCTGTAGTTCTGCCTGGCCGCATCGCCGCATTGTCGCTGATAGGCGTGCCAAAATTTTCGCACGGCTTGCTTATTTTCCATCGAACGTTTCCTCAACTCTCGTAGTGATAGTCTCATTATACGGCAAAATCGTTGCCGGCGTGGATCGGCAAACGTGCATGATGTTGCTGCCGGTTCGGGGACGCGAGGGAAGGGGAGTCCTTGGATCGATCCGGACCAAAGCAACGAGGCCGCCCGTTCGGTTTCTTTACCAAAGCATGTCTTGATCCAATGCGTGGCAACAGCGCTGGAGAAGTTTTCGGCAATTTTCAGAATGCCCCGGCAGCTTGCCAAGCGCTAAGAAAACAACTTATAATCAAAGGGTTATCAGTACGGCAGAGTTCGTGACCCTCCTCTGCCTTACCAAAAAAACTACGGGAGTGATTCAAGTGCCTTCATCTCCATCAACTGTACGTATCCCTTTTAAACTCATTTTGCTCTCAATGGTATTTGTCACTTGCCTGATTGCCGCCAACCTGGTGGCCTCCAAACTGTTCTCCGTCGGACCTTTTTCCATGACCTCCGGCATTATTATCTATCCGTTAACTTTCCTTGTACTCGACAGCATCACCGAATGCTGGGGTAAGCCGGTTGCTCAGCGAGTTGTCTGGATCGGTCTTTTGGCTAATCTGCTTTTTATCGCATTGCTCCAACTGGCGATCCATTTGCCGCCGGCTCCTTTTTGGAAGAACGAAGCGGCATTTTCCACGATTCTCGGCGCCATGCCGCGGACAGTTATCGCCTCGTTATGCGGCTACAGCCTTTCGCAAACGCTTGACATCGTGATTTTCACCGGATTGAAACAGCGAACGAAGGGGAAAATGCTTTGGTTGCGCAGTTTAGCGAGCACGGCAATCAGCCAACTGGCCGACTCGACGGTATTTATGTTTGTCGGCTTTGCCGGCACGCTGCCGCTTGCCGCCATTCTCGCGACGATTGGAACGGAATACATTCTCAAGTTTACGTATGCGGTCATCGGTGTACCGCTGATTTATTTGGTTGTCCACTGGATCCGCCGCAGGACACGCCCATCTGTACCGGCATTCGATAAAAACTGAAAGGGGATTGCAGTATGGATCGTTTGCAAGACAATATGAAGCAACTTGGCAATCAACAGACACGCTATATTTTCGACTATGATCCCGGTTTGCTGGAAACATTTCGGAATGCGCATCCGGAGCGTGATTTTTTTGTCAAGTTCAATTGTCCCGAGTTTACCAGCCTTTGTCCGATTACCCATCAACCGGATTTCGCGACGATTTACATCAGCTATGTCCCCTCCGAGCGGATGGTCGAAAGTAAATCGCTGAAACTTTACTTGTTCAGTTATCGCAATCACGGCGCATTTCATGAAGACTGCGTGAATACCATTGCCGATGATTTGATCAAATTAATGGATCCAAAATACATTGAAGTCTGGGGCAAATTTCTGCCGCGCGGCGGCATCAGTATCGATCCGTACGTCAATTACGGCAAGACGGGAACACGTTGGGAGAAGGTTGCCTTCGAGCGGCTGAGTCGGCACGATCTGTATCCGGGAAAAGTCAATAATCGCTGAGGCGGACTGGGGAGAAACATTAACAGATGAAGCAGTATAGGCAAGATTTTGATGGCGGAATGACTGAATATGAGGAGGGATTGACAATGACTAAGCGTGCGGTGATTGTTTTAAGCGGCGGGCTCGACAGTACGACCTGTATGGGTGTCGCTCGCAACGATGGATACGACCTGCGTCCGTTGACATTCCGTTACGGCCAACGTCACCAGCGAGAGGTGGAGCAGGCCTGTAAAATTGCCGATTATTTCCATGTGAAGGAACACCGGATCATTGATCTCGATTTTTTTAAACAAATCGGTGGCAGTGCGCTGACCGATTCAACGATCGACGTGCCGGAAAATGAAGATAACACAGGCATCCCCGTAACTTATGTGCCGGCGCGTAATTTGATTTTTCTGTCGCTGGCAACCGCTTATGCCGAAACGATTGATGCGTCGGTTATTTTTACCGGCGTCTCGTCGGTTGACTATAGCGGGTATCCCGATTGCCGGCCGGAGTTCATCAAAAGCATGACAGAGACGATTAACTTGGCGACACGGGCGGGTGTCACCGGCCGACGGATCGCGGTTCGAACGCCGTTGATGCATCTGAGCAAAGCGGAAACGGTCCGGCTCGGGACACGCCTGCATGTACCGTATGAGTTGACGACTTCTTGCTACGAGGGCGGGGAAAAAGCGTGCGGCGTCTGTGACAGTTGCCGGCTGCGAATCAAAGGATTCAGAGAAGCCGGCCTGGTCGATCCGATTCCATACGCGATTCCGATTGATTGGATGACGCAGGCAAATACCCGGAAGTGAAAATCGTTCCGAATCGGTGAAAACTCACTCCGATAGCGGTGTAAATTGCGTTTAATGGCGCAAAAACACCCGGCGGAGATGGGGAATCTTGTCTAATAACCATTGACAGCCTCTATATGTTAACCTATTATTATTTTTGGTTAACAAAAAAGGAGGCTTATTATGAAAACGAGATCGATTACACTCATTGCGTTGTTTGTCGCGGTGATGATTGCCTTTGGCGCGATCCCGACGCTGGTCATTCCGTTTGTCCCGGTGCCGTTCACCTTTCAGATGCTCGGCGTGATGCTCGTCGGCAGTATCCTCGGCGCGAAGAGAGGATTCGTCTCGATGCTCGTCTTTATTGCGTTAGTGGCTGCGGGCATGCCCGTTCTGTCCGGTTATCACGGCGGGCTGGGTGTGCTGCTCGGCCCGACCGGCGGCTATGTCCTTGCCTGGCCGCTCGCTGTTCTTGTCATAGGTTGGCTGATTGATCGGACAACAGACAGTAAGTGGAATGTCGTTCAGTATTATCTTGCTATTTTTCTAGGCATCTTGCTTATTTATCTGATCGGTGTTCCCTGGTTCGCTCTGTACAGTCATATAGCAATGGGCGTTGCCGTTGCCGGGAATGTGCCGCTTTTTCTGCTTGATTGTGTCAAAGCGGTGATTGCTACTGCTGTAGCGGTACCCCTGCGTCAGCGGTTGAGGGTGCTGCGCCACTCTCATAATTTTTAAACTGGAGGTCGTAACAATGAAATGGTACGATTTGGCCGGGAGGGTCATTGACGGTTATGACTGCACGGTTCGCGATGCCCGCGATATCCTGGCGACGCCCGATGCTGCGACACTTGAATTAGTCTGCGGCGCTTACCGGCTGCGTAAACATTATTACGGTAATGCTGTCAAGCTGAACTTGATCATTAATGCGAAAAGCGGCCGCTGTCCGGAGAATTGCGCCTACTGCTCGCAGTCAATTTACGCGGAGACATCGATTAACAAATATCCGCTGGTCGACGAAGCGACAATTATCCGCGGTGCCGAGCAGGCAAAAGCAATGCGGGCAGGGACCTATTGCATCGTGATGAGCGGGCGAAAGGCCTCGCCGCGGGAAATCCGTACTATCTGCTTAGCCGTCGAAAAAATCAAAAGCACCCTGTCGATTAAGATCTGTGCCTGCCTCGGGATGATTGACGATGCGCAGGCGGAGAAACTGAAAGCGGCGGGCGTCGATCGTTTCAATCATAATCTCAATACAAGCGCAGCTTATTACGATCATATTGCGACCACCCATCACTATCAGGATCGCGTCCGTACGGTTGAAGCGGTCAAAAGGGCCGGTATTTCACCCTGTACGGGCGGAATCTGCGGCATGGGCGAAACCGATGACGATCTCATCAAGATGGCTTTTGCCGTGAAAAAATTGGCGGCCGATTCGATACCGGTCAATTTTCTTGATCCGATTCCCGGCACTGAGCTGGAAGGGGTGCATAAGCTGACGCCGAATCGCTGTTTGCGGATTCTCGCTCTGTTTCGTTTCATCAATCCAGCGAAAGAAATTCGCATTGCCGGAGGCCGCGAGGTCAATCTGCGCTCATCGCAGAATCTTGGTTTGTACATTGCCAACTCGATTTTTATCGGTGACTATCTGACGACGAAGGGACAGGACAAGCAGAAAGACTATCAGATGATCGACGACCTCGGATTCCGCATTGAGACCAACGCGTTTGCCATCGAAAACCAATAATTTCAAAGCAAGACAAAGCAGCTTCCGCCCGTGAACTCATCGAACTGATCCCCTTAAGTTGGACGACGAAATTCAACGAAGGGGATTTTTTGCTTTTCGATCAATGATCAAACAGCAGGCCGTGAACATGATAACAGAGATAACAAGCTTCGTTTCGTCAGGATGCATCGGTTTCCTTCATTATAAAGGATGCTGTCAATCGTAGCCGCCGATCCGATCGCATCGTCCGATTATCCGAAACAGTATTTAACGTCCGTTCAGCCGAGTATTTGCCGCATGATTGCGATGGTTTGCTCGACGTCTCCGGCTTCGATATTGCGGTCGGTAACGAAGCGGATGGTTTGCGCGTCGAGTGCCAGTACAAGGATACCCGCCTGCTTCAGTTCCGCAACGATCCGTGCTGTATTTTTTAACGGATGCTGGGGATGGACGAGAACGATATTCGTTTGTACCGCTTCCGACTCGACGGTGAGATGCGGCAGGCGAGCCAGTCCGCGCGCGAGTGCTTTGGCCAACCGGTGATCTTCCGCCAACCGCGGGATCATTGTTTGCAGGGCGACAAGCCCGGGAGCGGCAATGATGCCGGCCTGCGGCATACCGCCACCCATTTTTTCCCGTAACTTGCGCGCCCGGTCAATCACTTTTTGCGGACCGAGGAGCAGGGCGCCGACCGGAGCACACAGTCCTTTACACAGACAGAGGACGATCGTATCGGCGCAGGAAGCGAATAATTTCGGCGTGATGCCGGTAGCAACCGAGGCATTAAACAGGCGGGAGCCGTCCAGATGGACCGTACCGCCGCGGCGGTGGACAGCTAAATAGATTCGTTTCATCTCGCATAACGGCAGAATCGTTCCCCCGTGGCGATTATGCGTATTTTCGATGCAGAATACCGATGCAGCTCCGACAGCGGAAAGAACGATGTCGGATACTGCTGTACCGCGGTCCGACGGGTAAGTATGAAAATGACTGCCCGGCAGCAGGAAGGCCGCATAGTCGTGCGTGGCGATGTGCGACTGCGCTTCCAGCCAGATGTCGGCCGCCGGCGTGCTCAAACTCATCAGCGCCAACTGATTGCCCAGCGTTGCCGTCGTGGTTAGCAGTGCCGCTTCCTTACCAAGCAGGTCGGCGGCGAAACGTTCCAGTTCATTAACGCTCGGATCTTCACGGTAGTAATCGTCGCCCAGCCGGGCACGGCGCATCGCCTCACGCATCGCTTCGGTCGGCAGTGTACCGGAATCCGTTCGGTAATCCATCATTATCCTCGTCAGCCTCACTTCACTATTTGGCCCTATTGTATCTGTCTCTTATACACATCTGACGCTGCCGAC
>UQRJ01000148.1 GCA_900543345.1 uncultured Sporolactobacillus sp.
CGAGATGTCTTAGGGTCTCGTGGGCTCGGAGATGTGTATAAGAGACAGCGTATCATCGATTAATTGCGCATAAATATTCTTCGAAGAACGAAAGACGCACAGCCGCGGACGCTGGCTTGTGCCGGAAACGCGACGGCGGACGTGTAAATGCTTCTTCTTGCGGATCGCGTTCTTATCTTTTTTCTTGATCATTGATCTGTCGCTCCTTTCTATCAGATGCTACTATGATTATTTGCCCGTTTTACCTTCCTTGCGACGAACGTGTTCGCCTTCATAGCGAATACCCTTGCCCTTATACGGTTCAGGAGCGCGAACCGAACGGATATTGGCCGCCACTTCGCCGACACGCTGCTTATCAATGCCGCTAACGGTGATTTTGTTGTTACCTTCCACGTTGAAATCGATTCCCGCTTCCGGAACGACTTCAACCGGATGCGAATAACCGACATTGAGAACCAACTTGTTCCCCTGCTTATTGGCACGATAGCCGACGCCGACGAGTTCAAGATTTTTCTTATAGCCATGGGTGACCCCTTCCACCATATTGTGGATCAGGCTACTCGTCGTTCCGTGCAGGGAGCGGTGCAGATTGGAATTGTCCGGCCGCTCAACTTTAATCTGATTATTTTCCTGTTTGATAACCATATCCGGATGAAATGTCTTTGTCAGTTCACCCTTTGGCCCCTTTACTGTAACGGTCTGACCCGCGATGGTCACAGTGACGTCTTTCGGAACATCTGTCGGTCTTAATCCGATTCGAGACATATAAACACCTCCGATCTTCTTCCTTTTTTACCAGATGTATGCAATGACTTCGCCGCCGACATGCTGCTTGCGGGCTTCTTTATCTGTGATAATACCCTTTGATGTCGACACAATCGCCATACCGAGGCCGCCCAGCACTTTCGGAACTTCATCGGCTTTCGCATATACGCGCAACCCCGGCTTACTGATACGTTTCAGACCGGAAATGACGCGTTCGCGGTTTCCGCCGTATTTCAGGAACAGGCGAAGTACGCCTTGCTTATTGTCGTCGATATATTCCACATTTTTAATAAAGCCCTCGCGTTTCAGAATCTCGGCAATTTGCCGTTTGACTCTCGAACCCGGCAGTTCAACCTGCTCATGTCTTACAGTATTTGCATTACGAATACGGGTCAGCATGTCTGCAATTGGATCTGTCATGACCATAAAAATCGACCTCCTTCCCTGTCGCTCATTATTTTACCAGCTTGATTTCTTAACGCCGGGAATCTGTCCCTTATAGGCAAGCTCGCGAAAACAAATCCGGCAAAGCTTGAATTTCCGCAAAACCGAATGGGGACGTCCGCAACGTTCGCAGCGCGTATATTCCTGCACTTTGAACTTTTTCGGACGATGCGACGATACAATCATCGATTTTTTTGCCAAATTCAGCGGCCTCCTTCTCTGAGTTATTTTGTAAACGGCATACCAAGCAGCGACAGCAAGGCAAACGCTTCTTCATCTGTTTTGGCAGAGGTAACGATCACAATATCCATGCCGCGTACTTTGTCGACCTTATCATAATCGATTTCCGGAAAAATCAGCTGTTCGCGGATACCCAGCGTGTAATTGCCGCGACCGTCGAATGCCTTTCTAGAAATACCGCGAAAATCACGGACGCGCGGAAGGGCGACGGTGATCAATTTATCAATGAAATCATACATACGGTCTTTTCTAAGTGTGACTTTGGCGCCAATAGCCACGCCTTCACGCAGCTTGAATGCCGCAATCGACTTTTTCGCCCGAGTAACAATTGGCTTTTGTCCCGACAATGCCGTCAAATCCCTTACGGCACCATCCAACACTTTCGAGTTGTGTACCGCATCGCCGACACCCATATTAATAACAACCTTCTGGACCGACGGTACTTGCATGACGGACGTGTAGTTAAACTTCTCAATTAAAGCTGGAACGACTTCTTTTTCGTACTTATCTTTCAAACGACCCATGAATTTAACCTCCCTTCCGGAAACCGGTTCAGTCAATAACTTCGCCCGATTTTTTCGCAACACGCACTTTCTTGCCGTCTACTATTTTGTGGCCGATTCTTGTAGGCTTATTAGTTTTCGGATCAACCAGCATCACGTTAGAGACATGGATCGGCGCTTCTTTCTCAATGATTCCTCCCTGAGGGTTTGCCTGGCTTGGCTTGGAATGCCGCTTGACGATGTTAACCCCCTCGACAACGACACGTTCCTTTGCCGGAATCACTTGGGTGATCACACCCTGCTTCCCTCTGTCCTTACCGGAAATGACCTGAACTTTATCGCCTTTTTTTACATGCAATTTGGCCATGTTCTCACGCACCTCCCTTTCTTTGCCCGCCGTCATCACAATACTTCCGGCGCAAGCGATACGATCTTCATAAATTGCCCGTCTCTCAGTTCGCGAGCGACCGGTCCGAAGATACGCGTTCCGCGTGGGCTTTTATCATCGCGAATCAGAACGACCGCATTTTCATCGAATTTGATGTATGAGCCATCCGTCCGATGAATGCCCCGACGTGTCCGCACGATAACAGCCTTAACGACTTCGCCCTTCTTAACAACGCCACCTGGTGTGGCCTGTTTAACAGACGCAACAATCACATCGCCGATGTTGGCTGTCTTACGTCCGGAACCACCGAGAACCTTAATGGTCAGTACTTCTCTGGCCCCGGAATTATCGGCCACCTTCAAACGGCTTTCCTGCTGAATCATAAATGACTACCTCCCTTCGATCCGCCGGCGTCGGCAAATCAAATCACAACCGATTTCTTGAGGATTTTTACAAGGCGGAAACGTTTGTCCTTCGATAGCGGGCGTGTCTCCATAATTTCAACGACGTCCCCGATCTTCGCATCGTTGTTTTCGTCATGCGCTTTGAATTTCTTTGAATACTTTATTTGCTTGCCGTACAGGCGATGCTTTTTCTGCGTTTCGACCAGAACGGTAATGGTTTTTTGCATTTTATCCGATACGACACGCCCGATCAGCACTTTACGGGTATTACGCGTTTGTTCTGCCATTCATCAAACCTCCTTTTTAACCATTTTCTATATTCAGTTCACGCTCACGCAAAATTGTTTTTGCACGGGCGATTGATTTGCGAACTTCGCGGATCCGCGCAGTATTTTCCAATTGTCCGGTTGCCAGCTGAAATCGCAGATTAAATAATTCTTCCTTCAGCGATTTGATGTTTTGCTCAACATCATCAGTGGATAACTTACGAATATCTTCAGCCTTCATTTGCGTCACCACCCGCTTCCAAGCGCTTGACAATTTTCGTCTTGATCGGCAGTTTATGTCCGGCGAGCCTCAGTGCTTCGTGCGCCACTTCCTCGCTGACACCGCCGACTTCAAACATCACACGTCCGGGTTTGACAACGGCAACCCAGCCTTCCGGAGCACCTTTACCGGAACCCATGCGGACATCCAGCGGTTTCTTTGTATATGATTTCTGCGGAAAAATCCGGATCCAAACTTTCCCGCCACGTTTCATGAAACGGGTCATAGCGATACGGGCCGCTTCGATCTGGCGGCTGGTAATCCACGAGGCCTCCAGTGCCTGCAAACCATATTCACCAAATGTCACCGTTGCGCCGGCTTTTGTTTTTCCGCGCATTCTACCGCGGTGCTGCCGGCGATATTTTACACGTTTCGGCATTAACATTGTTATTTGCCTCCCTTAGTGTTCGTTCCTTTCGTGGGAAGAATCTCTCCTCGATAAATCCAAACCTTTACTCCGATTTTCCCGTAGGTAGTATCCGCTTCGGCCAGTCCGTAGTCGATGTCTGCGCGCAGTGTGTGCAGCGGCACCGTTCCGTCGCTATAATCTTCCGTACGCGCCATGTCCGCACCGCCGAGACGGCCGGCACATTGCGTCTTGATACCCTTCGCACCGGCGCGCATCGCCCGCTGCAGAGATTGTTTCTGCGCACGGCGCCATGATATACGGCTCTCCAACTGACGAGCGATGTTCTCCGCCACCAGTTTGGCATCAAGATCGGCTTGCTTGATTTCAAAAATATTGACATGGACCTTTTTCCCAGTCAGATCGTTGAGCGCCTTCCGTAGTTCTTCAACTTCGGAACCGCCCTTTCCGATAACCATACCGGGTTTTGCCGTTTTGATCGTCACATTTATGCGATTCGCCGCGCGTTCCAGCTCAATGGACGAGACGGCGGCATCTTTCAACCTGTTTTCAATGAATTTACGGATACGAATATCTTCGTGAAGATATTCTGCGTAATTCTTATCCGCATACCATTTGGATTCCCAATCGCGAATAATCCCGATTCTAAACCCAATCGGATTAATTTTTTGACCCACGCATTACCCCTCCTTTTCCGATACAGTGATCGTAATATGACTTGTGCGTTTATTAATGCGGCCGGCCCTTCCTTGAGCGCGGGGGAGAAAGCGTTTCAATGTCGTTCCCTCATCCACATAGGCCTGTTCCACATACAAATTATCCGTATCCATGTCGTAGTTATGTTCGGCATTCGCAACGGCTGCTTTCAAAACTTTTTCAATAATTGGCGATGCGGCTTTCGGTGTGTTTTTTAGGATGGCAAACGCATAGCCGACCTCTTTGCCCCTGATAAGATCGATGACGAGACGCGCCTTACGAGGAGCAATGCGGATTTGCCTGGCTCTTGCTGTAGCTTGCATCATCGTTCCTCCTTTCATCAGCGTACGCCTGTTTTTTTATCGCTGGATGCATGTCCGTGATACGTTCTTGTCGGGGCGAATTCTCCCAACTTATGACCGACCATGTCTTCCGTGATGTAGACCGGCACATGCTTGCGGCCGTCATGTACGGCAATGGTATGGCCGATAAATTCCGGAAAAATAGTCGACCGGCGCGACCATGTTTTAATTACTTTTTTCTCGTCCTTCTTGTTTAAAGCAACGACCTTCTTCATCAGATGTTCATCGACGAAGGGGCCTTTTTTCAAGCTTCGGCCCATTGGTAAGCCTCCTTCCAAAATAAACTGTCGATCATGCACTATCCTTATTTTTTACGATGCCTGATAATAAACTGTTCAGAAGCATTCTTTTTCTTACGTGTCTTATAGCCCATTGTCGGTTTACCCCACGGAGACATCGGCGATTTGCGTCCGACCGGAGCTTTTCCTTCGCCGCCGCCGTGCGGGTGATCGTTCGGGTTCATGACCGACCCGCGTACCGTCGGACGGATACCTTTCCAACGGGAACGTCCGGCTTTACCGATCGAAACCAGTCCATGCTCCAAATTGCCGACCTGGCCGATCGTCGCGCGACACGTTTCCAACACCTTACGGACTTCGCCGGAGACGAGCCGAACGATAACATATTTGCCTTCCTTGCCGAGAATCTGCGCAGAGGCGCCGGCGGAACGCACGAGCTGCCCGCCTTTGCCCGGCTTCAATTCGATATTGTGTATCGTACTGCCGACCGGAATATTTTTCAGCGGCAGGGCATTACCTATTTTAATATCCGCATCGGGCCCGGAGACGATTGTCATGCCGACTTTCAGTCCCTGCGGTGCGATAATATAGCGTTTTTCACCGTCTACGTAATGAATCAGGGCAATGTTGGCGGTACGATACGGATCATACTCGATCGTCGCGACTTTGCCGGGTACGCTGTCCTTATTGCGTCTAAAATCAATGATGCGGTATTTGCGCTTATGGCCGCCGCCTTTATGACGGACAGTGAGTTTGCCCTGATTGTTTCGTCCGGCACGTTTCGAAAATGAACGAAGCAACGATTTTTCCGGCGTGTCGGTTGTAATTTCCGCAAAATCCAGCGACGTCATATTGCGGCGGCCGTTGGTTGTCGGTTTATATTGTTTCAGTGGCACTGCCTGTTACCTCCTTTTTCCATGATGAATTTATTTTTCCGTACCGGATAAGAAATCCAGTTCTTTGCTTTCTTTCGTCAATGTAACAATGGCTTTCTTGCGCCGAGCGGTATACCCGGAATAACGGCCGTAGCGTTTCGGCTTGCCTTTAACATTCATTGTATTGACTTTGGCGACTTTCACGTCGAAGATTTGCTCAACGGCGCGTCTGATTTCCGATTTATTGGCGCGCAAATCAACGTCGAATGTATATTTTTTCTGCTCCATCTGATTCGTTGTCCGCTCAGTCAGGACGGGGCGCCTTATAATATCATGCGCGTCTTTCATTATCCAAGCACCTCCTCGAGCTTCTCGGCTGCTTTCTGGGTCACGATCAGCTTGTCATGGGCCATAACGTCGAGAACATTCACTCTTTCTGCCGAAAGGACGGTCACACCGGGAAGATTGCGGGCGGAAAGAATGACATTATCATCTGGCTCGCCAATAACGACCAACGTTTTTTCTTTCACCGATAGATTTTTAAGCACTTCAATAAACGCCTTGGTTTTCGGTGCCTCGAAGGTCAGATTGTCCAAGACGATCATACTTTTTTCGCCGACCTTGTCGGAGAGTACCGAACGAATGGCCAGTCTGCGGACCTTCTTTGGAAGTTTGTAAGCGTAACTCCGCGGTGTCGGTCCGAAAACCGTACCGCCGCCGACCCACTGCGGCGAGCGGATCGAGCCTTGACGAGCACGGCCTGTTCCTTTCTGACGCCACGGTTTCCGACCGCCGCCGCGAACAGCCGAGCGATTTTTCACGGCATGCGTTCCCTGACGACGGGAAGCCTGTTGCATGATCACGGCTTGGTAGACAACATGCTCATTCGGCGTAATGCCGAACACGGCATCCGACAGTTCGACATCCCCAACTTCAGAGCCTTTCTGATCATAAACGGTTAATTTAGGCATCGACGTATCCTCCTTCCTTATTTATCTTCTGCCGCTTTTCGGGCGGACTTAATAACAATGTAACTTTTCTTTGCACCAGGGACATTGCCCCGGATCAGAATCAGTTTACGTTCCGGGTCGACCCGCTCAACGACAAGGTTCTGCACGGTAACGGTCTCTCCGCCCATGCGACCGGCAAGTATCTTTCCCTTGAAAACACGTGCGGGATCAATGACGCCCATCGAGCCCGGACGACGGTGATAGCGGGAACCATGAGACATCGGTCCGCGGGACTGGTTGTTGCGCTTGATTGGGCCCTGATAGCCCTTGCCCTTGGATGTTCCCGTTACATCGATCACGTCGCCCGCTTTAAATAAATCGGCTTTGACTTCCTGACCAATTTCATAATCGGCCGTATTCGCGTCACGGATTTCTTTCTGTCTCTTATACACATCTGACGCTGCCGACGAATAGCCTTGTGTAGAT
>UQRJ01000149.1 GCA_900543345.1 uncultured Sporolactobacillus sp.
GCAGCAGAACGGCGCCGGTGCCGCCAAGTTTAATTAAAAACGTCCGTTCGCCGAGCCCTTTCGCCATTTCTTCGCCGAGGCTCAGCGCCGTGATCGACGGAGCGATGAGCAAAGCGAGGGCAAAGCCGATCAGCGCAACGGGAACGAGCGGCCGCACCTGCGCCCACTGCATGCCGGAGACGCCGCCCGCATACCAAAAGCTCAAATCCTTGGCAATATTGAAGCGGATGGCGATCGCCGATGTGCAGGCGTTAAGAAACGCGGTCACGGCCATACCGGCAAGCACGAGCTTGGTCGGTGAGAGCCCGCCGCCGGCAAATAATGCGAATCCGAACACGAGCAGCGCGCCGGCGCCGGCGCCGAGGAAAGCGTATAGCATCAAAGTAAAAGCGGAAGTCTGCGGCGCCATGACGAGCGCCAGCGCCATGACGAGCAATGCTCCCGAGCTAACGCCCATTAACGACGGCGAGGCCAGCGGATTGCGCGTCATCCCCTGCATAATCGCTCCCGACACGGATAAGAACGCTCCTGTCAAAGCGGCCGCCATCGCCCGCGGCAGGCGGATGTTGCGGATAATCTGCTGATTTTCGCTTTTAGCGCTATAATGCAGCAAACTTGTCCAAATCGTGCCGGGCTCGATCGCCACCGCCCCGTAAAGCAGTGAAAGCGAGAAAACAACCGCAATCAGGACTGCGCCCCCGATTAAAACCAACACACCGGCACGGCGGCGAAAGCCGGTACGGTCATGCGCTTTTTGCTGTGGATTCACACTCATCGTCAAGCAGCCTCCAGCGCGCGGAATCCGCGCAATCTTTAATCTATTATAGAAGAACGCGGCGGACATGGATAGCGTTGAGCAAAAGAGTTGTAAATGATAATGAATATCGTTATCATAGATAATGCATGTACCCCATGTGTACGTGAATTGGATCCTTATTGGAAAATCGGAGGAATGAGATTCAAATGACTTACATAAGAAAAATCACTGTCGGTTTTGTCGGTTTATTTCTTGTCTGCGGGCTTTTGACGGCCTGTGCCTCGACAAGCGGAACGGGCGGTTCGGCGTCATCCGCGAAGTCGTCCGAGTCGAGCGCCCATGTGCTGAAGGATGCGATGGATCACAAGGTGAAGGTCCCGGCCAACGCCAAACGGGTACTGGCCTCATATATGGAAGACGATCTGACGGCACTGGGGGTCAAACCGGTGGCGCAGTGGTCGATCAATAATGGGAAGGGCATTCAGGATTATTTGCAAAAAAGTTTGCAGGGCGTCCCGACCGTCCCCTATGATCTGCCTTATGAGGCAGTTGCCTCGTTTAAACCGGACTTGATCCTGATTCAATCGGCCGCGGCGGTCAGCGGTGGCAAGTATGCTCAGTATCAGAAAATTGCGCCGACATACGTCGTCGATAAGAACATTAACAATGATTGGCGCAATCAGCTGCAAAAGGTTGCTAGGGTCCTCGGAAAGAAGCAGAAAGCCAAGCAAGTGTTGGCCGATTATGACCGACAAGCTGCCGACGCGAAAAAACAGATCAAGCAAGCAGTCGGCCGTCCGTCCGCCGCAGCGATCTGGCTGACAGGCAACAAGTTCTTTATCGTCGGTGAGAATGTTTCAAGCGGCTCCGTCCTTTATCATGATCTTGGCCTGAAGGCACCGCAACTTGTCCAGGACATCTCGAAGTCGGCCACTGCCAATTGGTCGCCTGTTTCGCTGGAGAAATTAGCCAAGCTGGATGCCGATTATATTTTCCTTGTCAACAGCGATAAGAGTAGCGGATCGACGATGCTGAAAGAATCGCTGTGGAAAAACATTCCTGCGGTGAAGAAGCACCACGTGTATGAATATGGCGCCGCCTCGAGCTGGCTGTATTCGGGGCCGATCGCCAATGCGCAGATCATCGACGGTGTGCTGAAAAATATTGCCGCCAAGTGAGTTGTTTTGAGGGTCGTCCAGACTGGGCGTGTTGAAAAAACTGACTGATCGGCTGGCCTGGAACGGTCAGCCAGTATTAAAATATCGAAAGAACCGATTCATAGGCGCAGGCGGCATAAGACGGATTGAAAGAGAAAATCGGCGGCAAAAAGCGGCTCTCTCTTTGATTTCGAACCGCCCCGTCCGCCAATGAACGGGGAACAAATGGAGGGGCAAACATGGGGAGCCGATTACTGACGAAGGATCTGGACATCGCTTACGGGCAGCAGCGGATTGTCGATCATTTAAATATCGACTTGCCTGCCGGCAGGATTACCGCACTCGTCGGTGCAAACGGTTCGGGAAAATCAACGATTCTGCGCACGATGGCCAGGCTGATGCGCCCGTCCGGCGGCAGTGTATTGCTGGACGGGGAAAGCATTCATAAACAGTCGACCCGCGAAGTGGCGAAAAAACTGGCAATCCTGCCGCAGCATCCGCTCGCCCCGGACGGCGTAACGGTCGGCGAACTGGTTTCGTACGGGCGCTATCCACACCAGCATGGCATGCGCCGGCTGAATGCGGCCGACCGTCGCGCTGTCGGCCGGGCAATCGCCGCTACGGAGCTGACCGAACTGGCCGATCGTCCGGTCGACAGCCTTTCAGGCGGGCAGCGGCAACGCGCCTGGATCGCTATGGCGCTGGCTCAGGAAACACAGTGGCTATTTCTCGATGAGCCGACAACCTATCTCGATATGACTTATCAGCTCGATGTACTGAAGCTCATTCGCCGACTGAACCGCGAAAAGGGCCGGTCGATTGTAATGATTGTCCATGACCTGAATCAGGCAGCGCGTTTTGCCGACGATCTGATCGCGATCAAAGCCGGCCGTGTCGTCTGCGAAGGCGAACCGCGTCGCGTGATCACGCGTGCGATGCTGGCCGAGGTATTCGGCGTCGAAGCCGACATCTTCATCGACCGGCGTACACAATTGCCGCTATGCATCCCTTGTGACACACTGCCGGGAAGGGAGCAAAGTCATGAGGCGCTATGATGTGACGATCATCGGCGGCGGGCCGGCCGGACTCTACGCTGCATTTTACTGCGGCATGCGTGCGCTGAAAACCGAGCTGATCGAGGCAAACAGTGAGCTGGGCGGCCTGATTACCTATTTTTATCCGGAAAAAACGATTTACGATGTCGGCGGCATTCCGCACATTAAGGGCGATGCTCTCGTCCGCGAGCTGGCGGCGCAGGCGCAAACCTTCCGTCCGACGATCATCCGCGGTCAGAAAATTTCCGGCCTGGAATCATTGACGGGCGGCGGCTTCCGGCTGATCGCCGAAAGCGGCGAATGCCACGAGACACGCAAGATCATTTTGGCGATCGGCGGCGGTATCTTTCGACCGAATAAACTGCAGCTAGCCGAAGCGCCGTCCTTTGAGGGAATCAGCCTATTTTACCGCGTTCGCCGCCTGCAGACGTTTGCCGGTAAAACCGTTGTCATTTCCGGCGGCGGCAACGGCGCACTCGACTGGGCGGTCGAACTGGCGCCGATCTGCCGGGAAGTAACGGTTGTTTACCGGGGGACGGAGTTCAAGCGTGTGCTGGAATCCACCCTGCAACGCGCCGAACGCTGCGGTGTACGGCTGAAACGGCAAACCGAGATTGTCGCCCTCAGCGGCGCAGGCGGCCAGTTGCGTCGCATGACTCTGCACAATCGGGCAACCGGCGGCGAAGAATCGGTCGCAGCCGATGCCCTGATCGTCGACCACGGCTCGCAATTTGCTCTCGGCGGACTGGAAGACTGGGGCCTGACGATCGAGAACGGCGGTATCGTCGTCGATCGGCGGATGGAAACGGCAAGAAGCGGCATCTTTGCCGTCGGCAATGCCGCCGTCTATCCGCACAAACTTTATCTGATCGCCGCTGCTTTTGTCGAAAGCGCCGTCGCTGTTAACAGCATTAAACAGGACCTGGACCCGCAAGCCGCACCGCAGGCCATGGTCAGCACTCACCATCGCTTTTTCCTGCAATAGTATTAAAAAAAACAAGAAACGGGCTTGCCCGTTTCTTTTCCATGCCGCGAGCTATAAAAGCACAGACTATTTTTCTCTCCGGACAGGCATTGCCAGGCGATTCGTTTAATTATAAGTGAAAAATGTGTGTAAGAAAAAATGACAAAAAGAAAAATTGGTCGAATAATATGCTTATAATGAAATCATTAAGGAAGAAATTTAGTCCAAAATGGAACGACGTTTCGCCAAGTGGAACAAAAAACAAACAGGATTTGAAGGGGAGAAGAGAAAAATGTCGGAAATACGTGCACATGAACCGCTCGGGGCGGCCGGTCATACGACAGAAGATAAAACAATCGGTAAGTATCAGCATCAAACCGTATGGGCATCTTCAATTGGCTATGCGATGGACGGGCTGGATATGATGATGTTGTCATTCGTCTTGCCGCTGATCATCGCTTATTTCGGAATAAATTCGGCGCAGGCCGGCAGTATTTCGACCATCACCCTGATGGGCGTTGTTGTCGGCGGTTTTGTTTTCGGCGTAATGGCCGACGTGTACGGTCGTGTCCGGACATTCAGCTGGACCATTCTTATCTTTTCATTGTTTACCGGATTATGTGCACTGGCACCGAACTTTACGACGTTTAATATTTTTCGGTTTATGGCGGGCGTAGGACTCGGCGGTGAGTTTGGCATTGGGATGACGTTGGTAACGGAGTCGTGGCCGAAGAAATATCGGACGCGGGCCACGTCTTATGTTGCTCTCGGTTATCAGGCAGGGACGATTCTTGCTACATTGTGCGCGGCAATTATTGCCCCGCATTGGGGTTGGCGCGGCGTCTTCCTTGTCGGTGTCATTCCGGCGCTATTTGCGTGGTGGTCACGCCGCAATTTGAAAGAACCGGATATGTGGCTGAAAGTGAAAAAAGAGAAACGTAATCGGGTTTCAATTTCCGAACTCTTCCATTCACCCAGAATGACGCTGACGACGATCGGACTGATTCTGATTTGCAGTGTGCAAAATTTCGGCTATTTCGGGATTATGACGTGGATGCCGACGATGTTGGCTAAACAACATCATTATACGATCGGCGGCACCGTCTATTGGACGGTCTCGACGATTATCGGCATGGTACTGGGCATTCTGCTGTTCGGGGTGCTTGCGGACAAATGGGGACGTAAACCGACTTACATCACTTTTCAGATTTGTGCGGCATTAATGGTCTGGATCTACTTCCAGATCAACAATCCGACTCTTCTTGTCCTGTTTGGATCCGTGCTCGGTTTCTTTGTCAACGGCATGATGGGCGGCTACGGCGCGCTCCTGGCCGAACACTATAAAACCGAAGCCCGCTCCACGGCGGAGAATATCATTTTCAACACCGGCCGGTTCTTCGGCGGCCTGGGCCCGCTAATTATCGGTTTTGTCGCTTTAAATCATTCGCTAAGTGCGGCACTCGGCGTTATTTCATTCGTTTATATACTGGCTGCTCTGTCGATGTTTTTCTTCGTTCCGGAAACCAAGGGCAAAGAGTTGGTTTAATGAGGTGCTAATGAACGTGGGGGGCGGCGAAAATCGAATGGATGGACCGATTTGTTAAAGTAATGGATCTGCTCAGCGACAGTCGTGAAAAAGGCATCGGCATCACCGACCTATCGCGGCAGACACTGATGAGCAAAGGCACGCTGCATCGTATGTTGCAAAGCATGGCGGGCCATCAACTGGTTGTTCAGGACCGTGAGTCGAAGAAATACAAGCTCGGGCCCAGATCGATGAAGTGGGGCAGCCGGTTTCTGCAATCTCAGGACCCGGTTGGCCTTTTGTCCCGCCATTGCGATCTGCTTGGTGATCGCAGCGGGCTGTATGCCTTTGTTTGCAGGCTTCAGGCGGACGAAATTTTTTGCATACACACGCATCAGCCCTCCGGTGTTAAAAACAGCTTTTTTGTTCATGTGGGCCAGCGCATGCCGATTCATTGTGCGGCGGCGGCCGAGATCATTCTTGCGTTCCAGACGGAAGAGACGATCGACCGACTGCTGAAGAAAGAAGATTTGCGACCCTATACGCCGTATACGGTTACCAATCCCGACAGGATCCGCGACATACTGGCCCGCGCCCGCCGGCGTCGTCTGGCGTTTTGCAATCAAGAGCTGGAGAGAGGCGTAACGGCCATATCTGTTCCGGTCTTTCATCGGCCGGAACGTACACTAGTCAGCTTAAGCGTCGTCGGCGATTATCGCGATATTGAAGCGAGAAAAAAAACGATAATCGACGAACTGCTCCGCATCGCCGACCGGGCCAGCGATCAGCTGACGTCGATGTCGTCGCTGAGTTCACTGATTTAGATCAAAACCGCTGTTTCGTTGCCGACGCTTTCTGCGGGCGATCCACGCTCCTCACTGCGGGGCTGTCCGGTTTGCTTTTCCCGGCGTCGTCTGGCGTCTTCCGCTCCAAACCATGGCGCGGCAAAAACAACATTATTTTGAAACAGAGCCAGATCAAAAAGATACCGGGCGATAAACGCAGCGACAGGCGTTTGCCTTTTATAGAGAGAAATCGTGTTCATAGAATCATTTGAAAGAGTAAGGGATGAGATGCAAAGATGGTGGATATCAATCGATTTAAGCGAACATTTGAACACGTCAATCAATACGGGAAAACCAATAAAGGCATGATGCGGCTCGCTTACAGTCTGGAAGAAAAAGCAGCCACAGCTTACTTTATTTCCTGCTGCCGCCGTCAAGGGTTGAAAGTGACGGAGGATGCGGCGGGTAACGTCATCGCGCGCCGGGAGGGAGAGGACCCGCAACTTGCTCCCGTCGGACTGGGTTCGCATCTGGATACCGTCATTGACGGTGGGCGTTATGACGGAGTCGTCGGTACGCTGGCCGCTTTGGAGGTCGCTCGTGACCTGGATGCGCAGCATATTCGCACCCGTCGGCCGATTGAAATTTTTTCCTTTGCCTGCGAGGAGTCGTCTCGGTTTGGTTTTTCGCAAATCGGCAGTAAAATCATGACGGGCCGGATAAGCAAAGACGATCTGGTCAAATTAACAGATAAAGAGGGCCGGAACATCCGGGAAATCTTCAAAGCGCGCGGTTTGGACTTCGACCGGATTGAAGAAGCGCGGCGGGCGGAACCGCTGGCAGTCTTCCTGGAGATGCACATTGAACAGGGCCCCATCCTCGAAGCGAAAAGTGCGGCAATCGGCATAGTGACCGGAATTGCCGCTCCGACACGCTACGCGATCAGTATCAAGGGACATGCCGCCCACTCCGGATCTGTCTCTTATACACATCTGACGCTGCCGACGAATAGCCTTGTG
>UQRJ01000150.1 GCA_900543345.1 uncultured Sporolactobacillus sp.
TTAGGGTCTCGTGGGCTCGGAGATGTGTATAAGAGACAGATACGTATCAATATCGTTAAATAAACGGACAATGTTATCCCGGATCAGCGCCAGGCACAGCTCGCTTTTATTGTGGAAACGCCGATAAAGCGTCCCGGGACCGATACCGGCTGCCTTTGCTATTTGATTCATGCTGACATGCTCAACGCCATATTGCCTGAATAACCGCCTAGCCATTTGCAAGATACGCCGACGATTCTCGGCAGCATCGCGCCGCTCCATATGTGATCGGCCGATGTGTTCCCTCACTGCATCGTTCCTCCTTCTCCTTGACAAGTGGAGCATTCTCCGTTTAATATATTTTGTGAAAATATTCATGTCATTCATTTTAATTCAAGAATAAAAAGTTAACAATCAAGCAGGATCTTAAGGAAAGAGCGAAAGTTGTGGCGGGGAAACACAGCACGAATGGCAGAAATGGGGCAAGGCGAGCAATGGAAAAAAATGTTTTTTCGTGGCGATTTATGACGCCGCTGTATATCGGATCGGCGCTGAACCCGATTGATGGTTCAATGATTGCCGTCGCACTGCCCGATATTGCCGCTGCGGTGCGTGTTTCAATCGGAACGACGACCATTCTGGTCAGTGTGCGCTATCTCGCAATCAGATCGCGCTCTATACGCAGGTTGAATCCGAGCAGACTGGCACGGCATCCGACTTGCTGAGAACTTTTACCTATATCGGATATATCGGATCCATTGCTTCGTCTGCCGTTATCGCTATCGGATTCCATCAAGGTGCCTCTGTCCACGGTTTGCATCTCATTGCCCTGGATGATAATTGCGATGAGCACCTTGGCACTGGCAATCACTCTGTTTGATCGTCAAATACGTTCTCGCACCGCTTTAAGCAAATAAAATATACGGCCTTCGCTTTTTTCACTTGTTAACTTACTTGATGAGGCCAACCGAATCATTGTTAGAAAGAGTCATCATCTACTTATTATCAACGCCAACTCAACCTCAGGGAGACGATCAAATGGCATACGAAATTAAGAAAATCCATCTTTACCGAAGATATACTTTTTCTCCGGACAACATCGCGGAGGTTGAACTTTCCAATAGAGAAAAACACAGCAGGCAGATGGTCATCGACAACATTAATCGGGGTGATGACTATTACTATCTGACACCCGATCATTCACGAGCTACCCTTGAAGCAGTATATCCAACCTACGAGCCACCTTTTATTAGAACGAAGGGAAATAAAACAATGAACGATGAGTTATTCAGTCTGCCTATCTATTAATGACAAGCGGATCCGAAGTCGCAAATAAAGCGCATTGCAATCCGTTGCCTTCCATTCAGTTCTGTAGGGGGAGGGCTATCGAATAATCTCTTCTACAAGTACCTTTCGGATCACTTCAAAATCTGCCCAATTCAACATTTCTCCCCACCCCATTTTCTTAAGCTCACTTTCTTTTTCGGCATCGATTCCCTAATCAAACTGCGAAATTTATAAATATCAGCTTCATTCGCAAAGAAACGTTTTGGAATAATAAATGACTGATGTTTCGATAAATACAGTAAAAAGATAGTTTTATATTCAAACGCCCAATAAAGTTCTTGCCATTTGACATAGATCTTTGACTTTCCCCGTGTCTGAATAAATTCGTCATTATTAGCATCATATTGAATTTCTTGCTTGATCAATTGATTACTTACATACTCGCTTCGTGCTTTAAAATCAATGGTAATTGCACCGATAATAAGCAGTATGAACAGTGCGGCTACTGATAGAATAAGCGGAATGTAAACGCGAAAAAATACTTCCTGAAATCCGCGAAAAATAAATAGTTCAGCAAAAAATATAATGATTGCGCCGGCTAAAGTAACTAATAGAACATTCATCCCACTGAAATAAAAATTGCTTTGATAAAATTCTCTCTTCGTTAATGTACCGCCAAAATGAATTTCTTCGTTTACCATTTGTCCAACTCCTCAAATCCTTTTATCCCGTCGTAATTCGCTTTACTTTGTCCGAATACGTGATGATTCCGCGTTCAATTTTATTCACTTCGTTCCTCTGATCGAAATAAGTCCTGGCAAACAGATGCGCACCTTTCGACCCACCGTCCATTTTAGCAAGCACTCGTACCCTCTGGCAACTTGCCGAGCAAGTGAAACATCCGGAGTCTTCGCGGCATTCAACTAAAAAGAGGACGCGAAACGACGGGTACCCATCATTTCAACGCCCTCGGGACGACTGGCGGAACTCATCAATGCCGCTTACGCACATTCAACACTCTAACTGCAATTCGCGTTCAACGATTCGAATAAATTCTTCGGTGTACATGTTAAATTTATCATCATTATTACATTGCTTTTTTTGAATATAAAGCCTATTCGTACTGTCATCCAGTCCATGCGTCTCAGCTATACAGTCTTTGCCATCGATTGAACTGATGGTCATGTAAATTGCTTTATTGTGAATAACATGCCGGAGATAATGATCGGCTGCCTCGCTCACATCAGTTGTCACAAAATAAACATGTTTCCGATGGCCCAACTTGCCGGTTTCGATAAAATTAAACCGCGGAATGTCAATTGCTTGCAACATGCACAACACCTCTCTCCATTACTTACTTCTTTAGAGAGAAAATTATTCCTGCATAAAAATCGGGCGCTGATCGGGCGTTCATAAAATATCCCGCACTCTCTCTCGTACGATCCGGCCTTTGCGATGGACAAAAAGGAGCGTCGCTCAATGCTCTTAGGCGTTGGCCTAAAAGCACAATGTTTTGATCCGGGCATGAGGATCCCCCGTAACGGGCCGACAAATTCAGCTTACTAGAGAACGCTAGAGCAATTGGGTGCCAATTTATTCAACGCTAATCATTCGTTATACATTATTAATGCCGAATAGACGACATCCTTAATCGATTCTTTTGTACTACTAAATTTGATGTCTGCAATTTTCTCGGTGCCGGCATGTTCCGTTAAAAAGTCATTAATCTGATTTTGTAATTCTTTAATATTTGTATGAGCGATCGCAAAGACTCGCATCTAACCATCTCCCCTCGTTTTTCTTAATTATACTTTCTAAATGAAAAATGATAAAGAAAAAACCGACATCAATTCTAAAGAAGGCGAAGCAACTGTAACGGGCAAATAAGCACCAATAGATCGACTTACCCGATGATAATAAACCAATCGATATTTCTGATGACGGCTGGAAATTATTAGGAGGCAATGCCCATTCTCTGCTAAAATAAAGCTAAGGAGGTGAATCCAGATGGCTGACGAGCTGTTGAAATTTAATCATCGATAGTTATATGCAATTGAGGAACAGTCCAAAGAACACGGAAAACGGTTCGACGCCGTTGATCAGCGGTTCGACGCGGTCGATGATCGACTTGATACGATTGAAAAAAATTTGATCGGCATGCTAAAAAGATTGATGCTATTTATGAGCAAGCCGCCAAAAATGCTGCGAACATTTCACAGCAATGGGCAAACGGTTCAGAGAGGGTTCAAAAATCCCTTTACAGCACCCTTTTAAACATCTTCTCCATTTCGTAGGGCGTAAAATGGACGAGCACGGGGCGGCCGTGCGGGCAGGTGAACGGATCTCTTGCCCGGCTCAGTGCGTCGAGCAGCGCTTGAATTTCATCTGGACGCAGATGGTGATTGGCCTTGATCGCTCGTTTGCAGGACATCATTTTGGCTAGGCTGTCCCGCAATTTGCCGATAGAAACTTTTCCGGTGTCTATCAATTGCTGGATGATATCGCCGATCATCTGCGACTCGCGTCCCTTCGGCATCCAGGTTGGATAAGCGCGGATGATCCATGTCCGACGGCCGAACGGTTCGAAATCAAGACCGATTGATTTCAGATAATCCTTGTATTCACTGACAGTTTCGTATTCGGCATCGGTAAAATCAAAGGTCATCGGCACCAGCAGCTCCTGCAGCTGGCGGGTTGGCTGTGCCAATTTGCGGCTATAGTATTCATAGTTGATCCGTTCCTGAGCGGCGTGTTGGTCGATGATGTAGAGCCCATCCTCGTTCTGGGCAAAGATATAAGTGCCGTGCATCTGGCCGATCGGATAGAGTCTCGGCATTCGCCGACGATCTGTCTCATCGCCGGATGCTTCATCGGACTGTTTCCCGGCAGGGGCGGCGGATTCGGCCGGCTCATCGGCCGATAATTCACTATTCATCGTTCCTGCCGGCTCACGCAATTCTTCGCCGGACACCGGCCTTCGTGCTTGTTCCGACTCGTTTTCGCTAAAATGCACGCCCGCTATTTTCTCCGCCTTTGATCCGTTTCCCGCGCTCTGCTCGGCATCGTATGTCGTATACTTCACGGTCGGATCCGGTCCGATCGCGACGTCCGGCGTGAAATCCATCGATTGTTGCCTGGCTTGCGGATGATCGCGACGCGTCGTCTTTGTGTCGACGGCAGGAATGAGCCGCTGCTTGTGAAACGCTTCGCGAATCGTCTGCGTAATCAGTTCGCAAAGATCCTTTTCCTTGCTAATCCGCGCTTCCAGTTTCGCGGGGTGAACGTTGACGTCGACAAGCGAAGGGTCCATTTTGATATACAGCACACAAATCGGATAGCGCCCCACCATCAGCAACGTATGATAGCCTTCCATAATACTGTTGAAAATCGGATAATTGCGGATGTAACGTCCGTTGATAAAAATATAGACGTATTGCCGCCCGGCGCGCGAAATCTGCGGATGAACGGCAATGCCTTCCACATGAAAATCGAGTGAGTCGCCGGAAAAGGGAACGCCCGCTTTCGCTGTGCGTATGCCGTAGACTGCCGCCAGCACATCCGCCGATCGGCCACTGCCGTTGGTCCGGAAGATCGTTTTTCCATCATGAGTCAGTGTGAAACGAACAGACGGATGTGAGAGCGCCGCCCGATTGGTCGTATCGGTAATCTTGCCAAGTTCGGTATGAATGCTTTTTAAATATTTCAACCGTGCCGGTGTATTGTAAAAAAGCTGGCCAACAGTCACTTCCGTCCCCTTGCGGCTTTGCGTATGGCCTGCGGCAATGACGTGACCGCCCTG
Organism: uncultured Sporolactobacillus sp.; assembly: GCA_900543345.1. Classification (GTDB taxonomy): domain Bacteria; phylum Bacillota; class Bacilli; order Bacillales; family Sporolactobacillaceae; genus Sporolactobacillus. The sequence goes on from UQRJ01000150.1 coordinate 5,066, forward strand.
AAGTGCGAGATGTGTCCCGGCATGCTTACCGTCGGACGTATTCAGCTCCAGAAGGGAAACGGCGGCAATGCTCGGCAAGGCCTCGCCGCGGAAACCAAGTGTATTGATATGAAAGAGATCGGTATTGCTGTGAATTTTACTCGTCGCATGACGCTCGAAAGCAATACGGCAATCTTCCGGAGCAATGCCCGATCCATCGTCAATGACCCTGATTGATTTCAGACCGCCTTCTTCGACATCGATACGGATCGAAGCGGCACCGGCGTCCAGCGCATTCTCGATCAATTCCTTGACAACCGATGCGGGTCGCTCGACCACCTCGCCGGCGGCAATCTTATTAGCCAGCGACTCATCCAGTTTGCTGATCACGCCCATCAACGATGCCCCCTATCTCAAAGTTATTTCTTTAATTCCTTTTGCAGCGCGAATAATCGGTTTATCGCATCCATCGGCGTCATCGTCAATAGATCGAGCTGTTCCAGTTCATGCAGAACTTTTTGCTCGCGTCGTTTCAGGCTGCCTTTCTTCCCGCCGAAAGGCTCGGGAAACAGCGCTAACTGTTCCGGGGCCGTCGTTTCTGCGGCGGCCGATAGTTCACGAACGGCTGCGGGTTCGACTTTTGAAGAATCGCTCGGTTGATTCGGCCCCTTTCTTTGTCGGTCGGGGTCCGGAACGGGTCCATTTTCCGCCGGCTCAACCGCCGTCGCGATCGCGGATTCATGATGCGCCGAATCGGCGACCGCCGGTGTATAGCCGCCTTTTTCTCTTTCCAAATCTTGCAAAATTATATCGGCACGTTGAATGAGCTCATCCGGTAGGCCGGCCAGTTTCGCGACATGAATGCCATAGCTCTTGTCTGCCTGACCGTCCATCACTTTATGCAGGAATACAACGTTTCCTTTTTCTTCCATTGCGCCGACATGAATATTTTTGAGTTTCGGCAATTCTTTTTCAAGGAATGTCAATTCGTGATAATGAGTCGAGAAGAACGTCTTCGCCGAAATATGCTCATGAATATATTCGATAATCGCTTGTGCGATGGCGATGCCGTCGTAGGTCGACGTACCGCGACCAATTTCGTCAAGCAGAATCAGGCTGTTCTGTGTGGCATGAGTCAGCGCGTAACGCGCCTCGTCCATTTCGACCATGAACGTACTTTGGCCGGCAACGAGATCGTCGGCCGCCCCGATTCGTGTGAAAATCTGATCGAAAATCGGCAATACGGCGGAATCTGCCGGAACATAGCAACCAATCTGCGCCATAATCGCCGTCAGTGCCGCCTGACGCATGTAGGTGCTCTTGCCGCCCATGTTCGGGCCGGTAATCATCAACATATCGCAGGAACGGTCCATATGGACATCGTTGGCGACAAAAGCACCGTCCTTCATGACCTTTTCAATCACCGGATGACGTCCGGCAATAATTTTCATCGTCCGGTCGCTGGAAAAATGCGGACGGACGTAATTGTTGCCGTCGCTCACCGAGGCAAAGCTCTGCAGGACATCGAGGCTGGCGACCAGTCTCGCCAGTTTCTGCAACTCAGCCCCGTGTGCCTTGATTTTCAGCCGCACATCGCTGAACAATCGGTATTCGAGACCGACACGCTTTTCTTCCGCTTCAAGGATCAGCTGTTCTTTTTCTTTCAATTCCGGCGTGATAAAACGTTCGGCATTAGCCAGCGTCTGTCGGCGTTCATACCGGCCCGGCGGAATCAGTTTCAGGTTCGGCCGCGAGACTTCGATGTAGTAACCGAAGACGCGGTTGTAACCGACTTTCAATGACTTAATCCCCGTTGCCTGCCGCTCCTTTTTCTCTAAGTCGGCAATCCACTTTTTCCCGTTTTTCGCAGCATCGCGATAGCGATCGAGTGTCTCATCATAGCCGCGGCGGATCATGCCCCCGTCAGCTGTCGAAAACGGCGGATCGTCGACAATCGCCCGGCCGATCAATCCGCGGACTTCGTCGCAAGGGTTCATCTCGTCGCCGTAATGATTTAGCGCCTTGTCGGGGATTGCGGAAAGCGTCTTTTTCATCGGCGGCACTTGATCGAGCGACCGCTTCAGCTGCACAATCTCCCGCGGGTTGACATTCCCAAACGACACACGGCCGACCAGCCGTTCAAGATCGTATACTTTGCCAAGCGCCTGTCTCTTATACACATCTCCGAGCCCACGAGACCCTAAGACATCTCGTA
>UQRJ01000151.1 GCA_900543345.1 uncultured Sporolactobacillus sp.
GCTATTCGTCGGCAGCGTCAAATGTGTATAAGAGACAGGAAGAGTACCGGATGCCGGCGGAATGGGAACTTCATGAACGGACGCTGATTTCCTGGCCGCTGCGCAGATCGATGCGCTTTCCGGAGGATTATGAAAAAGTCATAGCGGGCTATGCAGGGTTTGTCGCGGCAATCGCCGAATTTGAACCCGTGACGGTGATCGCGGCGGATCGCAAAGAGACGCAGCGCCTCTGCCGCCGCTTCGCAAAGAGGAATGTCGACGTGTGGACCTTGCCGCATGACGATTCGTGGCTTCGCGATAACGGTCCGACGATTCTTGTCAATCGGGACGGCCGCCGCGCCGGGGTGAACTGGCGCTTCAACGCCTGGGGGGAAAAATATGCACCGTGGGATCTTGACGACCGGCTTGCGCCGCTGATCCTCGACTGCATGGGCATGCGCCGATTCGATGCACCCTTTGTCCTTGAAGGCGGATCGATTCATGTCGACGGGGAAGGGACGCTGCTGACTACCGCACAGTGCTTGCTTCACTCGAATCGCAATCCCGGAAGCAGTCGATACGCTGTCGAAAATGGCTTGAAACGGTTTCTCAATGTGCGGCGGGTGATCTGGCTTCCCAATGGGCTTGCCGGCGATGAAACGGACGGGCATATCGACAATGTTGCTTGTTTCGCCGCACCGGGGAAAGTACTGATCCAGACCTGCGCCGATCCGACCGATGAAAATTATGTTCCCGCACGCCAGAATCTGAAGCGGCTGAAAGAAGCCGTTGATGCAACCGGTCGCAGGCTTAGCATCACGGCAATTCCCCAACCGCCTGTCCGCTACAAGCGGGGCAAACGGCTGACGATGAGCTATCTGAATTTTTACCTGGTTAACGGAGGAGTCATCCTGCCGGTCTTCGGCGGAGACGCCGCAGCCACGGATCGCGCGGCGGAGACGATTCTGCAAAGCATGTTTCCTGACCGACGCGTGCGGACGGTCGACGGGACGGCGATTATCGGAGAAGGCGGCAATGTGCACTGCGCAACGCAACAAGTGCCGGCCGCCGTAAGGAGGAATGCGAGATGCGAAATGTCGTAGTGGCGGTTGTGCAAATGCGTTGCACGGCAGTGGCCGAACAAAACATCGAAAAAGCGGAAAAATTCGTACGTGACGCGGCGATGCGCGGCGCGCAGATTGTTCTGCTTCAGGAATTATTCTCTACACGCTATTTCTGTCAAACAGAAAAAGCTGCCTATTACGCACTGGCCGAGGAGGCCGCATCCAGCCGGACCATCGATCATTTTCGCCGGCTCGCCCGTGAACTGGGGGTGGTGTTGCCGATTAGTTTTTACGAGCGGAGGCACAATGCGCTGTATAATTCATTGGCGATGATTGATGCGGACGGCACCGTACTCGGTATTTATCGAAAAAGCCATATTCCCGCCGGACCCGGCTATGAAGAGAAGTTTTATTTTATCCCCGGTGATACCGGCTTTCGCGTCTGGGAGACTGCCTATGGTAAGCTCGGCGCCGGCATCTGCTGGGATCAGTGGTTTCCCGAGGCGGCGCGCTGTATGGCACTGATGGGGGCAGAATTACTGCTCTACCCAACGGCGATCGGTTCCGAGCCGGACGACGCTTCGATCGACTCGAAAGATCACTGGCAGGCTTGCATGCTTGGCCATGCGGCGGCCAATCTTGTCCCTGTCATTGCCGCCAACCGTGTCGGGACGGAAACGGAGGACGACTCGTCGATCACGTTCTACGGTTCGTCGTTTATTGCCGGCCCTGACGGAAAAAAACTGGCTGAAGCGGGGCGGAGCGAAGAAACGGTGCTAACCGCCGCTTTCAATCTTGACGAGCTCGCGGCGCGGCGGCTCGAGTGGGGCGTCTTTCGTGATCGTCGCCCGGAGCTGTATCGCCTCTTGACAACTTATGACGGAGAGCTTCGCCGCTAAATCTCAGACGTCGAGCAGTCCTTTTTTGATTGCGATGACGACGGCACCGAGTCTCGAGTCGACACCGAGTTTCTGGATGATTGACGTGACATGATATTCGACCGTGCGCTTACTGATCGAGAGTTCCTCACCGATTTCCGCATTGGTCAGATCGGCGGCAATCAATTTCAAAATTTCACGTTCTTTCGGTGTCAGCGTCTTGCCCTGCGGGACCGGATTCAGATTGGGAAACACACGGCGGCCCAGATGCACCGCGCGGATCGCACGCGTCAGATCCGAGTTGGAGGTTTCCTTGGTCACATATGCATCGGCGCCGGCCTGATCGGCCGCTTCAATGTATTCCCGGTAATGATAGCCGGAAAGAATGATAATTTTCAGCGCCGGGAATTCGTTTTTCAATTGGCCGGCGATGGCAATGCCGTTTTGCGTCTTCAGCCGGACGTCGAGAACGAGCACATTCGGCCGCTGGCGGGTGATCGTCTGTTTTAGCGTGCAAGGATCCGACAAAGCGGCGACGACATGCAAATCCGCTTCTTTATCCAGCAATTCTTTTAATCCGTTCAACATTAGCACATGATCGTCAACTAAAATCACGCTGATCGGCATGCTCATGACTCCAATCAATGGGAAGCGTAATCGTGAAATCGGCACCCCTTCCCGGCCGCGCGTCGATTGTCAGCGAGCCGTTCAGCCGATCAATCCGCTTTTGAATCGTCATCAAACCAAGATGACCGTTTTGGGCTGCATCGGAAAGAGATTTCGATACGTCGAATCCCCGTCCCTCGTCTTTGACCCGAAGTGTCAGTTGCCCCTTTTGATCTTCAACCGAGACGAAGATGGCCGTTGCTTCGGAATGTTTGACGGCATTGGTCAGCAGTTCGCGGATCATTCGGTAGGCCTGAACGGCCAGGTCCTTGGGCAGCAGCTTCAGCTGCAGGCGGCAGGCCATCCGAATGGTGACGTTATAGTCGCGCTGCAACTTGCGCTTCAGCGCGCCCAGGCTTTTCTCCAGGCCGAGATCCTCGACCATAAACGGGTGCAATTCACGCGATTTTTCCCTGATTTCATAAATGCTGTTGATTAAAACATTTTTTATATCCAGGTAGGCGCGTTCTTCGATCAGATGCCGATCGTGAAGATACTCTGCCTTATTTTCTATTAGTATAACATTTTGCAGCACCTCATCGTGTAAGAAAACGGAAAGCCGCCGCTTTTCCGCTTCGCTGCTCCTCAGCAGCGCTCGGTTTAATTGTTCCTGGGTTAGAAAACGATGTTCGGTCCGACTCAGTTTTTTCCCCAGATCGGACAATGCCTCCGTGCTGATCAGAAGTTCCAGTGCGTCGGACTGGATTGTCTTCAGTAATTCCCGCTCACTCTTATCGAAGCTGGTCCCGTTGATTTTTTTCCCGATCAGTAAACCGCCTTTGATCGTGCCGCTATCGGCCAGCGGAAACATATGGATGTCGGCCGTTTGCGTGATTGATCCGCTCATCAATTCCATAATCAGCCGATCGGACGGCGGCCGCAGGCGGAAGCGGCCGGTTTGTTCGACGACGCGTAGCCGACCGGCCTGCTTCCAAAGCAGGCAGATCCCGTCGACAGCAACAATCTGGTGTATGAGACTGACGATCAGCCGAGCGCAGGACGCTAGATGCTTCTCCTTGATGGCCTGCTGAAGAATGCGCTGTTTGCCTTGCTGAATCGCTTGCGTCTTGCTCGTCCTCTTCCGCCGGTAAAGCGGGTAGATCAGCTGTTTGATTAATGAGTAGGCAGCCAAAAATAAAACGGCCGTCCAGCCCGCGATGACAGCGCTGTCGGCAGGAACAAAACGTAAGCCGGTTACCAGCAGGATCAGTGCGGCGGCCGACGCGAGAGCGTGAACGATAAATTGTTCCATTTTCAACTGAATATCGATGATTTCCTGCTTTACCAGCAGGTAAGCGAGCGTGACCGGCAGGATAATGATCGGAATCAGGCTGTAATAGAAAGGGATGCCGTGGATGCGGTAGAAGGCATAAGGGATCAGACTCAGGCAGAGAACGGGGGCAAGCGACAGGACCAACGCTCCGGTCAGGATGCTCATCTGGTTTCTGATTCGCGATGAGTTAGAATGCAAATGAAGTGCGATTAGCGATACGGTACTGATGAATGACAGCGATAGCAGTATGATCGCGACTGTTAAAACCACCTCGTCCAGTGCGCTGATTCGACTGATACCGGAGAGGAAAGCCGCGGCGACTGCCACGCTGAGTGCGATTGAGATGCTCAAAACAATTCGCCGCATCATTTTATAAAATGCCGGTTTCACGGCGGCCGGAAAGGACTCGAAAAACAGCATCATCAGATAACCGGAGAACAATAGCGCCACGGTCTCGCTCAGCCGCGCCGACGGAATATAGATGCTGGAAGGTACGGAAAAGGCGATCGCACATCCCAGGGTCAGCAGCAGATAGGTGCTCCGTCGAATAATGATCGATGCCGGATTGCGTAGATAGCAGAACATGGCTGCACAAAGATAAAACAGGCCGATGCCGAGTACGATCGTATACTGATAGAGCGATGCACTTTGGCCTGAGGCAGGATTATAGTAGCGGCCCACAGGTATAAACAGACTCAGTAAATGGATTGTCAATCCTGTGAAGACCAATAAGATGAGCACGATCGGATAGCTGCGTCTCATGTTAGGATCATCCCCTGAGGAAACAAATAAGCCGGTCGATAGCCGAGCGATTAGGATGGCGCTCGGCATAATTTTCAAGCAGTCTGATTCCCTTTCGCCGGTAGGCGGCGGCGAGAATGCGGCAATAGTCGGCGGCGCCGGTCGCGCGGATATATGCTCGAATTCGGCGCAGGAACGGCGCAGGATCATCTGCTGACTCAAGTTTTTGCAACTCGTTCAGCAGCCGGCCGCCGTCTTTTGCCCGGCTGAATTCCACTGCTTTAATCAACGGTAGGGTTGCTTTTCGCAGTGCCAGATCATTTTTCGTATTGAGAAAAACATCCCTGGCGTCGTTGGCCAGCTGCGCTGAACGGCCGATGTAGCCGGCTGCGCGCATCCACAAATCGTGTTCGTCCGAAGGGCAGGCGGAGAAAGCCATTTTCATCAATGAACCCGACTTTCGATCGATCAGCCGAAAATAATCGTCCTCAGCTTTTGCCGATTCGTCGATCAGAAAACGGATGTCTTCCCATTGGCCCGCGGCAGCAGTCCGCAACCGGCGGATAACCTCACGCAACTGTGCATCCGGCCGATCGGTTGCCGGTCGGGCGAGCAGAAATAACGCATCCGTCAGCAGCAAATTGGCTAGCGGGGCGGCATCGTTCGCCAGCACACCGAGTGTATTGGCCCCGGCTTCTCGATCGGTCAGATCGTCCATGATATCGGCGGCCAGCACCAGCAGTTCGAATCCGCCGGCCCTGGAAAGCTGCGTGTCGTCTAACGACGTTGTCGCCGCACCGACGCTTTCAACAAGTGCGAATAATTCGCCCCATGAAAAGGCGGGTTGAGCATAAAAAATCTTCCCTTTAAAAGATAAAAGAGAAGTAATCAATTTTTGTGCGCGCCTGTCCATTCCGCATGTTTTTAAATGATGCAGCAGAAAGCGTTGAAGATCGCCGCGCACGTCATTTTCTTTATTTACCCTAACCATTCGAGCGGTTCCGACTTGGCAAGGACAGATTTCGAGAAGTAATCTTTCAAAGCCTGAAAGATGTCGGGATCCAAATCTCCGCCGGCCAAGGCCGGTACCATGCGTTCCGGTGCTTCCTGCTGCTTCAGCAATTGAACGACGTCCCACAATTTCCCATCCATTGCGACAACCTCCTTTTTCATGATAATACATACTTCGCTACTAACAACGGTTATTCCTTCTTTTCTGAAAAATTTGTTTGTAAAAATGTCGATACAAAATTATGTAATCTTTATGTAAATTGCGGCAATTACGGATTTATCTACTCGAGTTTTTTAGTATAGTTAACAAAAAGGGAAAAAACACTACCCCAAGGGAGGAATTGGTGTGACGACATCTTACGAAAATTATTCAATCGGCTATCTTTCCTCACTCTACTTTTTTATCCGCTTAAACATTGAAAAAGGTAAACTTTCACCGGCGATGTACGGCGAGATGGCACTGATTCGTGAATCGATGAAGAAGAGAAACGTCCTGATTATGGATCATTTTAAAGAAAAAAGAGATATCCTGAAGAGTCAGGGCTGAGCAATCATCCCCGACGGTTTCCCTAATACTGCGGCCGCCTGTTTTTGCACTCCCTCGTTTCATTAGCGAACTAAAGTAATAATAGTTATTGAAATTTTATTATACTTCCTTTAAACTGATTCTAAAGAACCCCATCCTTAGTCATGAATAAAATTCGGTGAGAACCTCGTGCTTCGGCTAATGTCCCGGTTTAGGTCCGGCCTGCGCAATGTTACTCTAGCTCTATGGTCCTCTTTTTCTGTTATACTTTTGATGCAGAATAAGGGAGGGAACAAGCGATAAAATGATAAAAATATTAATAGTCGACGATTCAAAATTTGCGCAGAGAGTCACGGCTTCGATGATCGGCCGATACGTTGAGAACGCCGAATTTATGTTTGCCGGCGACGGGGAAGAGGGAATTGATAAGTTTAAGGCCCTCCATCCCGATTTTCTGATCATTGATTTACTGATGCCGAAGCTGCGCGGCCAGGATTTGATTGAAAAGATCCGCCAGATCGATTTTAATGCCAAAATCATTGTCCTGTCCGCGGATATTCAGCATCGTGTGCGTCTGGTGCTTGATAAAATGGGTATCCTTTCTTTTATTAACAAGCCGATCAATGAAGAGAAGGCGAAAAAAATAGCGAGCATCATCGGGAATGGTGCCTTATGAGAGGAAACATTGAGCGCGAGGATATTTTGCGGGAGCTTTTCAATGTCGGTGTCGGTCAAGCGGCTGCGACGCTTTCGGAGATTATCGACAAGAAAATCAATCTCGACGTTCCCAGTGTGAAGATACTCAATATCGAGGCCGGAAGACGCGAACTGGATCGTTTTCTTTCCACAGTTGCCGACGGAGCGGTGATGGTTTCGTCTATATCGTTCAACAGGCAGCTGGAAGGGAAGATCAGTCTGATTTTTCCCGCAGACAAGATGCACCGTTTTATCGGTTTCTGCTTGCACGAGGAGCATAGCGGAGTCGATCTGATGGACTTCTCCGATATCGATTTTGATACGGTTAAGGAAGTCGGCAACATCATATTCTGTCTCTTATACACATCTCCGAGCCCACGAGACCCTAAGA
>UQRJ01000152.1 GCA_900543345.1 uncultured Sporolactobacillus sp.
GATCTACACAAGGCTATTCGTCGGCAGCGTCAGATGTGTATAAGAGACAGCCACAGAAAACCGGGATCATTGAAATGGACGTGTGAATCAATCACGCCGGGGAACGTTAGATAGTCGTGCCCATTCATCGTTTGTCTGGCTGCTTGATGGGTATCGGCCGGCAAAATCGCGGCGATTTTACCGTTTTGCACGGCAATGCTCCCAGCAAATTCACGTTCGGGCGTAATCAGTTTTGTATCCTTAATGATCAAGTCGAACATTAGCACCATTCCTCCAATCAATTTCCGGCGACAATGAGTTTGCGATCAACTTTTTTCAGCAAGTCGGGGGTCGCATAATTGCTGAATTGCGGAATTTCTTTAATGTTTTTCATTTGTTTCATGTAGTTGCCCATGACGTCGGTACTATTGATAAAATTGTCATTCCACTCCATTGAATAATCGTTCTTGGCCATGATTCTTTTCGCCTCGCCGACCGGAATTTTAATTTGTTTCGCAACGATTTTCGCCGATTCGTCAGGATGGGTATTGATATAATTCGTCGCCAAGTGTAACGCCCTTAAGAATTTAATGGCTTCGTCCTGATGAGTGTTGTAAAATTCAGCGGATACGGCCACCGTCATGTAATAATTCAACCAATTAACATTGCCTTTTTTATCCGGCAGGTAAGATTTCTTCCCTGTAAATAACACTTTGCCCCCGGCAGCAACCGCTTTGCCGACCCAAGGTTCCCACGTTGCGATGGCGTCAACATTGCCCTTTTCCAGTGCCGTCAATTGATCGGCCGCCTGAAGGTTGACAAACTTAATCTTACTGAAATCGACGCCCATTGCTTTGCACATACTGCGGAGGGCGACAATCACACCGGATCCGGTCGTCGCACCAACCTTCAGATGCTCAAAATCTTTCGCAGACTTTATTTTGAGTCCCTTGCGGACGACGATACTTTGTGTATTGCCCGCATTAGCCAATGGAGAAATCAGTTTAGCCTTCACGTTGCTCGCTGCGACGGATAGATTATTATAAATCGACCCAAAAATGACTTGTGCCGTCCCGCTCGAAATTAAGGAGGCATTTTGATCGGGCCCGGGCATCAAATGATTCTTAACTTTCAGTCCCTCTTTTGTAAAAAAACCTTTTTTGTCGGCGATAATTTGCTGCCCTGAAACTTGCGGATCCAGTTCTCCATAGGCTTGTATGACATTAGAAGCTACCTTTTTGTTCGCGGTGGGCGAAGATCCTGAGCCGGAAGTACATCCGGCAACCAACATAGACGTCGTTGTAAGTAAAATCAGCGCTGCAATCATGCCTTTAAAACGAAGAAATTTTGTCATGTCTCATGCTCCCTATTTAGCAATCGTTTATGGTCACAAACGATTTCAGCGTTCAATAGCCTTCCGTAATCCATCCGTCTTCCATTTAAAAAGTATTTTCTCGAACAGGAGAAGTACATAATTAAATAATGTATAGAGCAAACCGATTAACATGCAAGACATAAACATGTCGTCTAATTTAAACCAATTCCTGGCATTTACAATGATGAACCCTAAGCCCGAACTCGATCCCATCATTTCTGCGACGATCAAGGCACCGAAAGCAAGAGCTAAACTGATCCGCATACCGACAAAAATATTGGGTAACGCTGCTTTCAAAATAATCTTATTGAAGATTTGCCGTTCATTTGCTCCGAGACTGATGGCACTGCGGATCCAGGTCGGATCGACGTTTCTAATCCCGTCGATGGTATAGGTCAATACCGGCAGGAAAGTCGCATAGGCAATTAGCACAATCTTCGAAACCTCACTGATACCGAACCAGATCATGAAAATCGGCAGAAACGCATAAACGGGGATCGGCCCGAGCATATTAATCACCGGATTAATCAAGTCGTTCAATAATTTGGAACGGCACATCATAATCCCTAAGACAACGCCAACGATCGTCCCTAAAAGGAAGCCGCATAAGACGCGCCAGACACTGACTGCGATCGAAGTCATCAGTGTCCCGTTTAATAAATCACCCCACGCGGTCGCAAAAACAGTCAATGGCGAAGGAAAAAATTGCGGATTAAACCACGCGAAACTTTCATTCAATGAACTGGCCATTTGCCAAATCACAAAAAAACCGATTAACGAAATCATCTGCATGATTTTCGAATGGTTCCTGCGGGGCCTTCGTATGCCTTCTTTTCGCGTTTTTCCCGTTTGAATTGCCGGATTCACTATCATATTTTTCACCCTTTTATTTACTCGTAACAGACAATTGATTTGCATCGAGTAAGATGGTTTCTAGCTGATGGGTATAGCTTAAAAACAGTTGACTATCCGTCTCTCTCGGCCTTGCCATAGCGATTTTTTGATTCAAACATATTTTCCCGCCTTGCAGTACAAGCACACGGTCGGCCAGATAAACGGCTTCCGTAATGCTATGAGTAATGAAAATAACTGTTTTTTGAGTTTGTCGCCAAATTCTCAACAATTCCAGGCGCATTTTCTGACGAGTCATGGCATCGAGAGCTCCCAACGGTTCATCCATGAGCAAGAGTGCCGGATCCGACGCTAAAGCTCGGGCTATCCCCACACGTTGTGCCATTCCGCCGGACAAACTGTTAGGATATTTTTTTTCGTATCCTTCCAGGCCGACCATTTTGATCAATCGCTCGGCAACCTGATAAGCGTTTTTGTTTTTCGCAATTTTAGGTCCGAAGGCCACATTGTCGATGACGTTATACCAAGGAAAAAGCGCATGATTCTGAAACACGACGCCCTGTTGAACGGAAGGTCCGGTCACCGTTTTTCCGTTCAGAAAAATTTCACCCCGGTCCGGCTTAATAAAGCCTGCCAGTAAATTCAGCAATGTTGATTTCCCACAGCCACTATGGCCGATCACACAAATAAATTCGTTTTTTTCAACCTGAAAATTCACATTATTTAGCACGTATTGTTTATTCCCGGCGCTATCATCATAAGATTTGTACAAATTTTGAACGACTACAAATGACATTTGTCTTCCTCTCTTCGTCCTTTTGTCATTATCCATTTTAAATAATCCGAAATTTCTCGATTCATTGCCGATCCGTTTCAATAACTTCATACTAGTCTACAAAAATAGGCACTGTCACTAGACATGTCATACAAAATGCAATTTCATTTTTATGTAAAGTAAACATACATATCAAGTCATGTCACTTTACTCGATTCATCAACTATTGGCCCCAATCATCATTTGGAATGGATTCAATCCACGGGAAAACCAGATGATTCGTTATATCGCTTAACATAATCAATCAGCAATTTTTTCAGATCGATGATAAATTTTCCCAATTTGCGCAGTGAGTTCCGGACGGCCAAGCTCAGGATCGTCGCAGCTTTCTCCGCAAGCGGGATTACTTGTTTGCTTGGGTTGACACAAAAAACCGTTTCTGCATCGAAACGGCGAATAGAGTCATGAATCGCAATATGGAAGACGGCATCGAGTTTGGCCATTGCCAACAGTTACTTGTCTTTTACGTTTCGTCGACAATCTCGCGATAGATTTGCTGTGCCTGATCCAAATCGTTTAAATCATGAATGAGCGCCCGGCCATCGTAAAATAAAACGACGCGATGGCCCAGCCAGACTACCTGAATCAGCATCTCATGATCGACAAAAGCGATACGGCGTCTGCGCAGCCGCATTTTTACCCCCTCAAGATCGGGATGCCGGGCCTGCTGCGGATGAATATACACCGTATCCCTCCCGCATAAAACCGTCGGCTGAACGGATAGCGGTTTAAGATGTGGATAGCGGCGATTGATTCCGCAAGACGGGCAATCCGCACTTTTCAACGCGTCGACAGCGATAGCGGCCCGCTCATTCGTCCAAAGATTTTCAAACAGCAACGTGCGGCGCATGGCTGAACGATTGCCGGTCAGCCATTTCAGCCCTTCCGCAACTTGATGAGCGGATACCCATTGCACGACCGGGGCGATCACACCGAGACGGTCACAGCTTTCGGCCAGAATCGGCATCTGCTTTAATAAGCAGGACAGACACGGCGTCTGTCCCGGGATGATCGTAAATGTCGTACCGGAGGCGCCGACGACTCCGCCGTAGATCCAGGGAATGTTGTATTTTTGCGATAAATCATTGATTGCCAGGCGCGTTTCAAAATTATCGCAGGCGTCGATCAGCAGATCCGCCTGCAGAAGAGCTTCGGGCGGCCTGTCGCCGCTAAGCTCGCCGACAATGCCTGTCACTCGGCAGGAACGGTTGATTTTCAGCAGATGTCGCGCGGCCGCCTCCGCCTTAGGAAGCATTTGCCGGGCATCCTCTTCCGTGTAGAGGACTTGCCGGTGCAGATTACTCGTTTCGACATAATCGCGATCGATCAGCGTAATGGTTCCGACGCCGGACCGGGCAAGCATCGAAGCGGCGTGCGTACCGAGTGCACCGGCGCCGACAATGAACACCCTGGATTGCGCAAGCGCGGCCTGGCCGGACGGACCGATCGAAGCGAAATGAATTTGCCGGTCATAACGGTCATCTGTCAATCGTGGACATCCCTTCCGTCGGGCTGCTGGGCACCGCAATGGTCTTCTTCGGTATTCGTCCCGCCTCATAACCAAGACGTCCGGCTTCAATCGCTAGCCGCATCGCTCGTGCCATTTTGACCGGATCTTGCGCACGGGAAACCGCGGAATTCAGCAGAATTCCCTGAGCGCCGAGCATCATGGCCAGCGTTGCGTCGGCCGGCGAACCGATGCCGGCATCGACAATTACGGGAATATGCAACGTGCTGGTCAACGCCCGCAGCTGCGCCGGATTCAGCAAGCCCTGTCCCGAGCCGATCGGGGCCGCACCCGGCATGATGGCGTGAACGCCGAGTGTCTCCAGGCGGCGGGCCAGGCCAAGGTCGTCCGAAACATAGGGCAGCACGGTAAATCCTTCATTTAGCAGTATTTCACAGGCCTTGAATGTCTCTAGCGGTTCGGGCAACAATGTTTTTTCATCACCGACGATCTCGACCTTAATCATGTCGCAAAGCCCCGACGCTTTGGCAAGTCGTGCGGTCCGAACGGCTTCTTCCGCCGTTTTCGACCCGGCCGTGTTCGGCAGGAGCGTATATTTCTGCAAATCCAACTGTTCAAGGAAGTTCGGTTGATCCGGTTGAAAGACATTCATTCGCCGAATCGCAAACGTTAAAATATTGGCACCTGACGCTTCAACCGCTTGTTTCTGAATCGCCAGCGAGTTAAATTTACCGGTACCCAGCAGAAAATGGGATTGAAAGGTATGACGACCGATGGTAAGCATAAAATGACCTCCTTATTTTTGAAAGAGCAACCATCCACAGTGGAACAAGGTAATTAACCGCCGCCGACAAAGTGAACAATCTCAATCCGATCGCCGCTTACGACCGCCTCCTGCGAATAAGCGGACTTGGCAACAATCTGTCTATTTCGTTCAACAACAATCATTTTATTTTCCAGATGATAGTGGCTCAGTAAGTCAGCAATCGTCCGAATGCCGCCCGGTAACGGTCGCGGTTGGCCGTTCAGCAAAATCGTCATGATCTCACCTCCGCATAGATGTCGACCGAATCATTTTTTCCTCAGCTTCGCCGCATGGTAAATACCGCACCGTCGGCAACGATGTTCAGTCATTTTCCGCGTCATTGCCGTTGCGCTAGTCTAACGCCCATCGATAAGCTTTGACTGCGCCAAACGGATCCGCAGCCTGCATAATGCCCGAACGAACGGCGACGCCGGCCGCACCGGCGCGAATCAGCTCCGGCACGCGCTGCGCCGTCACGCCGCCGACGGCGATCACCGGGCAATCGATGTGCACAGCGATCGTTTCCAGCGCGTCGATCCTCCGGCCCGGGCAGCCTGGTTTACAGGACGTTTCATATACATTACCGAACATCACATAATCGGCGCCTTGTCGTGCCCGCTGCGCTGCCGCCGACAACGAATGAACTGAAGCACCCACCGTCAAAGCCGGATAGCGGCGTTTGATCAGACGGACCCGCGTCTCCCGTTCGCTCAGCTGCACGCCCCGCAGCCGAAACCGGGCAGCCAGTGCCGGATGGCCGTTCAGCACGAGACGATCGGGCGGGATGCCTGCATCAATCAACGCCGCAAGCCATTCGGCAAGTTCCTGCTCCGAGCGGTTTTTTTCGCGCACATGCAAACAAGTAATCCACGGCCAGATCGCCTTTGCCGCTTGCATAACGCGCGGCAGCGACTGATCGCCCGTTGTAATACAATGCAGCATTTGCAATGGCTTTTTCTTCACCTCCTTTCCTGTTTTTTGTCACTAAAAAAGCTCGAATCCACGAGGACCCGAGCTGAAAAAATTTGCATGACACACAGCAGCTTCCCCACGCAGGTATGATCCAGATCGGGTTCGAAGGGTTAAAACGGCCGCACCGTTTTTCTCAGCCCGGTTACCCCGGGCACCCCTAGCAATCACTATTCAGTTTACTTTTATTATAGTTTCTTTCCGATGAATCGCAATCAATACCTCTCAAAAAATAGCAATCCATATTCTTTAGCGGTAAAAGAGTGTTAAAATTCCTTGGCAATTTATACAAAGCATTGCTTGTCTATGCGCTTAATCTACAAAAAAGCCAGATTCTTGTTAAATCATCTTACACATCTATTTGACTTTTTTCAGATTTGTTATAAACTTTTCACAATTAAACGCCAAGGAGGAATCGCCATGGCACTCACTTCTACAAAAAGCAGCACGCCGTATCCAACTGATTGTACATTCACACCGGCGGACTGGCGTGTACTCGCTCAGGCCTGGTATCCGGTCGCGACAAGCCAAGAAGTAACGGATAGCCCACTGGCCGTCCGGCTGCTCGATACCGAGCTGGTTGTCTATCGGGCCGACGGAAAAGTCGTCGTCGCGCGGGATTTATGCATTCATCGGGGCACGCCGCTCAGTATGGGATGGGTTGAGAACAGTAACATTGTCTGTCCCTATCACGGATTCAGCTATGCGCCGGACGGCCGCTGCGTGCGGATTCCCGCTCATCCAGATGCGAAGATCTCGCCGCGGCTGTGCCTGACCGTGTTCCCGGCGGTCGAACGCTACGGACTGGTCTGGACCTCGCTCTTAGCCGACGAAGAAAAAATTCCGCCGCTGCCGGTCTGGGGCTGTCTCTTATACACATCTGACGCTGCCGACGAA
>UQRJ01000153.1 GCA_900543345.1 uncultured Sporolactobacillus sp.
GTCTCGTGGGCTCGGAGATGTGTATAAGAGACAGAGATCGCTTACTGAATGATATTTTTTTAAAAAATGCCTGAGTATCAGTAGTTAATACTGATACTCATTATCAACTATGTGGTAACTGAAATGAATCATTATTATCAAATAAAAAGATAAATGATAATAAAATTAGAAAAAACCTGCATGGCATGTAAAAAACATCGGCTTAAAGACGTCTTTAACTATTGGAAAATGGGGAGAGACTGCATCGATTCATCCGAGTGCCACGTCGAGAACCATCATTACGGAGAAACCAATCATGGTGGCGGTAGTGGCAAGGTCGGTTGATCCATGTCGCTGTGATTCGGGGATCAGTTCCTCGACGACAACAAAAATCATTGCTCCGGCGGCGAAAGCCAGTGCGTACGGAAGCACAGGAGAAACGGCCACCACAAGTGCGGCGCCGATCACGGCAAAAATCGGTTCGACGAGTGCGGAAAGTTGTCCGTACCAGAAACTGCGGATGCGCGAAAGTCCTTCACCGCGCAATGGGATGGATACGGCTGCCCCTTCCGGAAAGTTCTGGATGCCGATACCGAATGCCAGCGTTAAGGCGGCGGCGAGCAGTTCGAGGTTGCCGGAGACGATCGCGCCGAATGCAACGCCGACAGCTGCCCCTTCCGGAATATTATGAATGGTAATCGACAGAACGAGTAAAATAATTTTCCGCAGCCGCGTTTTCGGACCCTCTTTTTCGGAAAGTGGAAAACCGAAATGTAAATGAGGAATCAATCGATCGATCAAACGAAGAAAAACACCGCCGAGCAAGAAACCGACGACAGCCGGGACAAAGGCGAAGGCTCCCATTCCGGCGCTTCGTTCGATTGCCGGGGCCAGCAGTGACCAAAAACTGGCGGCAACCATCACTCCTGCCGCAAAACCGAGCATCATATTGGTCATTTTTCGGTTCATTTCCTTATAAAAGAAAACGAGCGAAGCGCCGGCCGCCGTGCAGAGCCAGGTGAACAGTCCGGCCAGCAGAGCGAGAAGGATGGGATTGAGGGTTGAGAGAGTGTGGAACAACGGATCGCACTCCTTTTTTCAAGCCTTTTTTATTATTGTACCCTATGGCCGAAGGAAGCGGCAATGATGACCGACCATAAAAGTGAATGCCGCTAAATAAAGGTAGCAGATCACAACAATTTTTTTACATAGAAAAAAATATTTTTAGGTTGCTATTCGAAATGAAGAGATGTATATTAGATCCAGGAATTAAAGTTGCACTAGATAAACATTAGTTCCTTCATATAAGAGAGGCGATCATCATGCGGAATAGGTATGAAAAGGCACTCAATTACTGCTGTGTTTCCGGCGAAACATTCTGCAGGAAGGCACCTTAGGTCTCATTTAAACGATCGCAGCTTATGTGGGGCTGGCAGTGATCGGGGTGCCGAATCGTTAATGACAGCATTCGAAATAATTGATTTTTTAAATGATCCGGTTTGGCATGGTAAAGATTTCCTCATGACTTTGCCATTACACTTGGGAAGAATTCATGGCCATGGCAATAATTTGACGGAATCCGGTTTTTGATATGGCCATGGTTTCTGCCGTAAACGCTCGGTGAGTTGTACGTCATTGCCGGGCAAGTACATGAGGCCGTAAAAATACGAAAGGTGTGAAATCATGAGTGAGTTAGCTAAAGCAAACAATAAGCAGCATCATAAATTGATTGAGTATGCGAACGGTCCGAGTCTGGAGGAAATCAACAGTACGGTACCCGTTCCGAAAAATGCATCGTTTTGGCGGAATCTGGCGGCTTTCGCCGGTCCCGGTGCGCTGGTCGCCGTCGGCTATATGGATCCCGGTAACTGGGTCACGTCGATTGGCGGCGGTGCGAAATACGGTTACCTGTTGATTTCGGTCATCTTAATTTCCAGCCTGATTGCCATGCTGCTGCAATATATGGCGGCTAAACTGGGCATTGTCACCCAGATGGACTTGGCTCAGGCAACGCGTGCGCATACGGGAAAAGTATTGGGTTATGTTCTTTGGCTGACCACCGAGGCGGCGATTTGCGCGACCGATATCGCCGAAGTCATCGGCGGCGCCATTGCGCTGCAATTACTGTTTCACATTCCACTGGTCATTGGCGTGTCGCTGACCGTGCTTGATGTATTATTATTGCTCTTATTAATGCAGGTCGGTTTCCGTAAAATCGAAGCCATTGTCGTGTCGCTGATTGCGGTTATCCTTTGCGTGTTTGTCTATGAAGTAGCGATTTCCAATCCCAGTATCGCTGCTATTTTCTCCGGATTCATCCCCAAAGCCGATATTGTTCATCCCGGGCAGTTAACTTTGGCCTTAGGCATCGTCGGTGCGACGGTCATGCCGCACAATCTCTACTTGCACTCATCCATTGCCCAGTCGCGCAATATCGATCATAATGATGAAAAGGACGTGGCCAAAGCGGTCAAATTTGCCACCTGGGATTCCAACATTCAACTGTCTTGTGCCTTTGTCATTAATTGCCTGCTGTTGATTCTGGGGGCGGCGCTATTCTTCGGCCACGGCCAGGGCCTGGGCACATTTACGTCGCTGTTCAACGCACTGCAGGATAATAAAATGGCCGGGGCGGTGGCCAGTCCGGTTTTAAGTATCCTGTTTGCGGTTGCGTTGCTGGCATCCGGCCAGAACTCAACGATTACCGGTACGTTGACCGGGCAAGCTGTCATGGAAGGTTTCATTCATATGAAGATGCCGCTGTGGGCGCGGCGTCTGGTGACTCGCCTGATTTCCGTAATTCCCGTACTGATCTGCACGATTATTTATAAAGGCGAGGAAAGCGCAATGGACA
Source organism: uncultured Sporolactobacillus sp. (assembly GCA_900543345.1). Taxonomy (GTDB): domain Bacteria; phylum Bacillota; class Bacilli; order Bacillales; family Sporolactobacillaceae; genus Sporolactobacillus. The sequence goes on from UQRJ01000153.1 coordinate 2,834, forward strand.
ACCTACTGACGAACTCGCAGGTGTTCCTGTGCATTGCGTTGCCGATTTCGATGATCCCACTTGTCTATTTTACCAGTTCGAAAAAAATCATGGGCGAACGCTTTGCCAATAAAATGTGGGTGTCGGTTCTTGGATGGATCTGCACGATTGTATTGACTATTTTAAACTTGAAACTTGTCTGGCAAATTATTACGTCACTGTAATGTCTGACTAAATGGAGGACTTAGTAGTGGAAGCAGAAGATTTTTCACACATCCTGGTCGGTGTCGACGACTCGGCCGATGCGCAACTGGCATTTCGCTATGCCATGCATCGCGCAAAAGCGGATCAGGCAGAACTGACGATCGTATCGATACTGGAAAAGGGCGACATGAATGTGTATCAGGCGCTGAATAAAGATTATATTCACGGGAAAAGAGAAGATTTAGAAAAACGCGTGCAGGTTTATCGTAAGACTGCTCTGAATTACGGAGTGACAAAGGTTAAGACGATTGTTTCCGAGGGGGAACCGGGCGAAACGATTGTCAAAGACATCATTCCGCATACCAATGCCGATCTGTTGATCATCGGTTCCGAGGATAAGCGGGGAATTTCCAGGCACTTTGGTTCGCAGGCAGCTTACATGGCCAAGTATGCTACCATTTCAGTACTTGTGGTTCGCTAAAACGACGAAGGCGGGAAGCGCGGTGAGCGGCTGTCCCCGCCTTTTTCGTGCACTGAATCCGTATCGCCGAATCGATATCTGAATTGACCCAACAAGGAGGTGGGATCCGTGTGATCGGAAACGTAGCAACGTATGTAGCGGCTTTGATCGAACGCATGTCAAAACAGGAAAGATTTTCATTTCCGATAGATCCGCGACACATCGCCAGCCGGGAGGGTATCGCGATCGATCATGCCGACTTTTCATTTACTGATCTTTTCGGCATTATCCGGAAAAATAGTCATCGAACCATTTTTTATCTGGCGCAAGGCGAGGCGCCGAATGAAGAACGATTTTTGATCGCTCATATGCTTGGTCATCATCATCTGCATCTGGGAACTACGCAATCCTTGCGTGTGTACTGTCAGTTTCACAATACCCAAGGCAATAATCACAAGCGGGAACGGGAAGCCGACCTGTTTGCCGGTCAACTGCTTATGCCCCGGGCGAGCAGCGGTTAATTTTTCAACGGGGAAAATGACCGTTGAGCATACTTGGAAGGCGGAAAGCAATTTTAAACAGTCTCCGTTTGTTTCGGATCAAAGACGGTAATGATTCGATAAAGGAATCGTCCGCTAACAACGATTCTTTGTCTGGATGATGGGCAATCGCCGGCCGGAGATGCTATAAATCCTTTTGCTAAATTAGGGAAGAAATAATCAGGCAAAAAAAAGCCGTCGGTAAATTTTCCTGCCGACGGAATGTCTTTGCGGTTAATTAAAGGAAATAGCAATGATCGCCAATGGGTAAAAATAAAAACAGCAGGCTTTATCGGGCAAACAAATGACGAATACGGAAGCGCAAATCCGATTGTCGTTTTGTCCGCTCTTGTTCCTGCCGTTTTCGCTTGCGCGCGATTTCTTTAAAATATCGATCCGCTGCCTCGATGATAGATCGTTCATCTTCTTGGTACGATCGGTCAGACATAAAGTCATCACTGATCCTTTCATTTGATCAAATTCACGGAAGGGAAATCCGCCCTCCGTCTATATTTTGCAACAGGGAAACATTAATGTCAATAAGAAAGATAACGTCGAAGCCGGGAAAAAATATAAAAAAGCAAGAGGCGTTGGCTCTTGCTTAAACTGCTGCTTATTGTTTATTCGCCGTCAGTCTATGTCGTCCCAAATTTGCTGAGCTACATTCACGACCAGTTCCAGTTTGGCCCATTGCTCTGCATCGGTCAGTTTATTGCCCTCTTCGGTCGAGGCGAAACCACATTGCGTCGACAGGCAGAGATTATCGAGCGGCACATAGTTTGTTGCTTCCTTGATCCGTTTCTTTAGCGCCGCTTCATCTTCCAATTCCGGAAATTTCGAGGTTACGAGGCCAAGAACAATTTTTTTATCCGATCCTTGCGAAAGAATTGTGGCGAGCGGCGAGAAATCGCCGGAACGCTCATTATCATATTCAAGAAAATAACCGTCAACGTTCAACTGCGCCAGATAGTCGGCGACCGGTTCATACCCACCGGAGAATAAAAAGGTTGAGCGGAAGTTGCCGCGACAGATATGGGTGGTCACTGTCAGATCCCTCGGACGGTCCGCCAACGCACCGTTAATCACGGTCACGGCGTCGCGGGCGATTTCTTCATACGGCGCCTTTTCGGCGGCATTTTTCGCGTGACTGATCCGGTCGATGAGAAACGCCCAAGTTGTATCGTCCAGTTGCAGATAGCGGCAGCCGAGGTCGTAGAAATGGCGGATGGTTTGCCGGTAAGCCTTTGCCAGATCGCTTAGATACGCTTCATGAGTGTCGTAAAAGCGTCCGGCCCGATCGCTGCGTTGATCGCGGAAATAGAGCGATGGACTCGGAATCGTCTGCTTAACGAGTACGTCTTCCGGAACGATCCGCTTCATGAATCGAAACGCCGCGAAGAAAGGATGATCCGGATTGTAAGCGACTTTGCCGTTGAAGCGGATGTTTGTGTCGCGTGTCTTGGCTCCCTGGAACTTATAACTCTCGTGCTGATTGTAGGTCTCGACGCCCTTTAAATTGGCGAGAAAGTCGAGATGCCACCAGCTGCGGCGGAATTCGCCGTCGGTGACGGCTTTCAGGCCGATCGCAATTTGTTTGTCGACGATCTTTTGAATTTCCTCGTCTTCAACTTGCGTCAAATCCTTGCGATCGATTTTCCCTTCATTAAACTGTTTCCGTGCTTCTTTTAGCCGCGCGGGCCTGAGCAGGCTGCCGACCTGATCGAAACGAAACGGTGCCTTGTTGACTGTTGCCACTGTCATTTAGATTCCCCCATAAGAGTTAATATAAAAAGACGTCCGACCTCTCTTTCCTGGTTGAAAGAAAGGACGAACGCCTGAATTCGCGGTACCACCTTTAATTTAAAGCTCTCTCACGGGAGCTTTCTTACGGAGTACCCGCCCGGAGGCGGAGACTCGCATGCGCTAATGGGCATCTCCATCAGCGCCTAATCTCCGGGATTCGGCGCTGCCGCTCGAAGGCCATCTTCGGTTTACTTTCGCACTGCCGCCTCGCACCGGTCGCGGTTCTCTGTGAGCCGTCGGTAAACCTACTCTTCTTCTCATCGCGATTTTACGTTTCAGTTTGTACTTTCGAGTATAATACATTTGTCGAAAAAAAATCAAGCGAATTCCATGTTCCCAATCATAAGAATTTCTTGTCAAAGCATGGTTTGACCAATAGAATAGAAAAGGGAGCGGCCGAGGTAGAATGAAGCGGTCGCGTCTTGGAAATGAGGTGCCTGCGATGTTGGTGAAACAGGCCGCGATGGGGCGCAGCGGCGGGAAAGTGATTTTGGTCGGCGAGCACTCGGTGGTCTATGGCAAACCGGCGATTGCCGTGCCGGTACCGGCGGCTTCGGTCGAGACGAAGACGCTGGCCGGCAGAGATGGGATTGACTTGAATTGCGTCTACTATCACGGCGAGCTGAAAGACGGGCCCGAGCAGATCGCCTGTCTGAAAGAGCTTATTCCGACTGTCTTAAAGAAATTGAATCAAGCGGAGACGGGATTGGCGCTAACGATTACCAGCAATATTCCGGTCGAACGCGGAATGGGTTCCAGCGCAGCAGTCGGCATTTCCGTGGTCCGCAGTCTCTATCGCTATTTCGGCCGTCCGCTTGACCGACGAACGCTGCTTGAATTAGTCGGCATTTCGGAAACGTGCTGCCATGGGTCGCCCAGCGGTCTGGATGCGGCGGCGGCCAGCGGCACGTGTCCCCTCTATTTTGTCCGGGGAAAAGTAGCCGAACCGATTCGGACGGCGGGCAAGGGTGTCCTGGTCATTGCCGACACCGGTCGCAAAGGTGAAACGCGGCTTGCGGTTACAAAATTGAAAAAAAGGCTGGAAAATCACGCGCATATGCGAATAGATATAGAAAAACTAGGTAAAATTGCCGATGCGGCACGACGCTTTCTGGAGCGCGGCATGGTTGCCGAGCTTGGCCGCGGATTATTGGAAGCGCATCGGGTCTTGCGCCGGATCGGCGTTAGTCACCAGGCATTGGATCGGCTGGTCGCTGCGGCGATGGCCGGCGGCGCCCTGGGCGCTAAAATGACGGGCGGCGGTCTGGGCGGTTGCATGATTGCTTTAGCTAAAGATGCCGACCAGGCCGGGTTGATTGCCAACCGGCTGCTTAGGGC
>UQRJ01000154.1 GCA_900543345.1 uncultured Sporolactobacillus sp.
ACGAGATGTCTTAGGGTCTCGTGGGCTCGGAGATGTGTATAAGAGACAGCTATTTGAGTATTGACATCGGCGGGACAAATTTAAAATATGCATTATTAGACAAATCGGGAACACTGGTGCAAAAGTGGCAGCGGCCGACTCCGAAACAGTCATTAAATGAGTTGCTACACGTTCTAAAAGAGATCGTTAGTGTTCATCTCAATCGAATTAAAGGTATCGCCATTAGTTGCCCGGGGAAAGTCGATAAAAAGCAGGGAATTATTTATTTCGGCGGCTCTTTGACTTTTCTAAATCATTTACATCTGAAAGACATATTAGAGAAAGAATTTTCATTGCCTGTTGCTGTTGAAAACGATGGGAAATCAGCCGCTTTGGCGGAACTGTGGTTGGGAAATTTGCGAAACATTTGTCAAGGTGCTGCCATTGTGTTCGGCACCGGTGTCGGCGGCGGACTTATCATCAATGGAAATCTATTTTCAGGTCAACATTTTCAAGCCGGTGAATTTAGTTTTTTATTAAATCGAGTCGATGAACCGACGATTGATCATCTGCTGGGTTTTAATACATCGGCCGTTGCGATGATTAATCAAATCTCGCAACAGTTGGGCTGGAAAAGTAAAAATGATGGAATTAAAGTGTTTCAGGCGATTTGTGCCGGCAATGGTACCGCTAATCGAATTTTTAATCAATTTTGTCAGCGAGCGGCATTGTTAATATCAAACATACAGGCAATTGTTGATCTTGAACGGTATGTTATCGGTGGCGGGATCAGCAGCCAACCGATTCTGATTAAACGTATTAACGAGTATTACGATATCATTCGTAGAAAAATTCCGATTTTGGGAGATACGCTAGCACGACCAGAAATTGTAAGCAGCAGATTTCATAATGATGCTAATCTCTATGGAGCGCTCTATCGTTTGTTTTTGGAAATGGAGAAAGGAGAAGGAGCAAATGGGATCGAATGACACAAAGTTTCCATCGGGATTTCTTTGGGGCGGAGCAACGGCCGCCAATCAGCTGGAAGGTGCGTATAACGAAGACGGCAAGGGGCTGTCGATTGCCGATGCGCTTCCCGGCGGTAAACGGCGCTTTGCCATTGTCACCAGCGAAAAGTTCGACTGGGAAATTGACGAATCGAAATATAAATATCCGAATCACCATGGTATTGATCATTATCATCATTTCAAAGAGGACATCGGCTTGTTTGCCGAGATGGGTTTCAAATGTTATCGTTTTTCCATCGCTTGGTCACGGATTTACCCTCACGGCGATGAATTGTCTCCCAATGAACAAGGCCTTTACTTTTATGATCAATTGATCGATGAATGTTTACGCTATGGTATTGAACCCATCGTGACGATTTCCCATTATGAGATGCCGCTCTACCTAGCTAAAGTATACGGCGGCTGGAACAATCGGCAAGTGATTACGTTTTATGAACGATTTGCTCGTACGATTTTACAAAGATACTATAAGAAGGTAAAGTATTGGCTAACTTTCAATGAAATCAACAGTGCTTTTTATTTTCCAATCATGAGTCAGGGATTAACAAAAAAAACTGGTGCAGCTGATTATCAGCTCATTTTTCAAGCCCTGCATCATCAGTTTGTCGCCAGCAGTTTGGCGGTCAAAATCGGTCATGAATTGGATGCCAATCTCAAGATCGGCTGCATGATTCTCTACGCGACGACCTATCCCTATGATTGTCGTCCGCAGAATCAACTGGCGGCGTTGCAACAGAATCAAATGATGAATTTTTATTGCGCTGATGTGCAAGTGCGCGGAGCATATCCATCCTATCGGCAACGACTGTTTGAAACGTTAGGAGTCGATAAAAAGAGCATTCAAGTCGAAGACGGCGACTTGCAACTTTTGCAAAACTATCCGGTGGATTATATCGGTTTTAGTTACTATATGTCTTCAACAATCGATGTTGTTAATAAGCATAATCAGCAGACTTCGGGGAATTTGATCGGCGGCGTTGCGAATCCCTTTTTATCGGTCAGCGATTGGGGATGGCCAATTGATCCGATCGGACTTCGCATTGCTCTCAATCAATTATATGATCGCTATCAAAAGCCTCTTTTTGTGGTGGAAAACGGTCTTGGCGCTCATGATCGGCTGGATCAGCATTTTCGAGTAGAAGATGATTATCGCATCGATTATCTCCGGCAACATATTGCCGCCATGAAAAAAGCCATTAATGACGGCGTGCCGGTCATTGGTTATACGCCATGGGGATGCATCGACCTGGTAAGTGCCTCGACTGGTGAAATGTCCAAACGTTATGGGTTCATTTATGTCGATATTGATGATCATGGCGAAGGCAGCTATCATCGTTATCGAAAAAAATCGTTTTATTGGTACAAGAAAGTGATTGCTTCGAATGGCGAAGACTTGGGAGAATAGCTCACTTAATAATGTACCTTGCTAGGGGTATTCTCTCCAATAGGCCAGGAAAACTTGAGTGAAAGCCTGAATCTTTGCGAAAAGATCCGGTCAATCTTTAATTGAAAATTGGATCGAAGATCTTTGAAGGGGCTATTTTATTCCTTGCAAGCGGTTACTAAAGTTGCTATAATAAAAAAGTTAAAAAAAGGATTGTTACTGTGATCGGCGGATCACAGGCAAAACCTGAAGAGAGACGGAACAGGCATGTTACTTCGTGCGGTTACCGTATCGATTCAGGCTTTTATTTTCTATTCGCATAGGCAAAGGGCAGGGCTGAAGATGAAGATCAAAAAAGTCTATAACAATAATGTGCTTTTAGCAGAAAATGAGCAGCACCTTGAAATTGTCGTTATGGGCAGAGGCTTGGCCTTTCAGAAGAAGCGGGGGGAAGAGGTAGAAGAAGCAAAAATTGAAAAGACATTTGTCCTGGAAAAGAAAGATTGGTCACAAAAACTGCAAAAACTCTTGAATGAAATACCGGTTGACTACTTTGAAATCGCCGGTGAAATTATTCAGTACGCCAAGTCCATCCTTCATGCCAAGTTGAGCAATTATCTTTATCTGACGTTGACCGACCATATTCATTACTCGATTTGTCGGCATAAGCAAGGAATAGATATACACAACGCATTAATCTGGGAAATCAAAAAATTTTACAAACAAGAGTTCTTAGTCGGTCTAGAAGCGCTGGCGATCATCAAGCGGCGGACGGGAGACCAGTTAATTGAGGATGAAGCGGGGTTTATTGCTCTACATTTTGTAAATGCGCAGGTTGACGGACAAAGCATGCGTCAGACGATGCAGATGACGCAAATAGTCAATGATATTTTAAATATCGTGAAATATTATTGTAAAGTCGATCTGAATAATCAATCGTTGAACTATGAACGTTTTGTGACTCATTTGCGTTTCTTTGCCCAACGGTTGTTCTACCATGAAAAATTAGAAACAGAAACGGATGATGATTTTCTGTATGAACAAGTGAAGAGGAAATATACGAACGCTTTTCAATGCATGCAGCGGGTCGTCAGTTATCTTCACCAATCATTCGACTCAGCTATTTCCAAAGACGAACAAGTTTATCTGACTATTCATATTCACCGCGTGACTGAACGTGGACAACGATGAACCAATGATTGATGATCGGTGAATTAACGCACACATTAATATTCAGAAGCAGGATTGTGACTGGTTAGGCAGGCAAAACCTGAGTGATTGTATCGCTTTTGATACGACCATTCAGGTTTTTTACTTTAAATAGATAGACAGGGAGGAAGAATAATGGATTACCAGAAACTAGGAAGGGACATATTGGCGGCTGTCGGCGGTGAAAAGAACGTTAAATCATTAATTCACTGTGCGACCCGGCTTCGATTTAAACTGAAAAGTGTAGCTAAGGCGGATAAAGACCGTATTGAAAAAATGGATGGTGTAATCACTGTTGTGGAGAGTGGCGGGCAATTCCAAGTCGTCATCGGTAACGCCGTGGCGAAAGTTTATGATGGCGTTGTTGCCGGCACGCACTTGGCAGATGCTTCTTCCGCTTATGGTGTTTCCAAAACCAGCGATGAGAAGGAAAATTTGCTCAGTCGGGCAATCGATATCATTTCGGGGATTTTTACACCTTTTCTCGGCGCACTGGCCGGTGCCGGCATTCTGAAAGGGTTGTTAGCCCTTTGTGTTGCACTGGACTGGATGTCGACTAAGAGTGGAACTTATTTAATCTGGTATGCTGCCAGTGACAGCGTCTTTTATTTTCTGCCAATTCTCTTAGCTTTTACGTCGGCCAAACAATTTAAAGTGAACCAATATGTCGCCGTCGCTATTGCCGGTGCACTCATCTATCCATCGTTGGTAGCGTTGGTCGGTAAGAGCGGCGGGCTGAATTTCTTTGGCATCCCGGTGCTGCTCATGAGCTATACTTCGACGGTTATTCCGATCATCTTAGCTATTTGGGTGCTCTCTTATTTAGAGCCGTTGCTGAATCGGTTGATCCATGAAAGTGTCAGAAATATTCTGACCCCCATGCTTTCTTTGATGATCATGGTGCCGCTGACGCTGATTGTGGTCGGCCCTTTGGGTACGTATATAAGCGATGGCTTGGCAACGGGTTACACTTGGTTGTACGGTTTGGCGCCGGTTGTTGCGGGATTGATTATGGGGGCGATGTGGCAAGTCTTTGTGATCTTCGGTGTCCACTGGGGCTTTGTTCCGTTGATGATGAACGATATTGCTAAATTGGGACACGACACGCTGCTGCCACTTCTGGCACCGGCCGTTCTGTCTCAGGCCGGTGCAGCATTCGGTGTCTTTCTAAAAACGAGGAATAGAAAATTAAAATCCTTATCCGGCTCGTCGACAATCACTGCCTTATTTGGAATTACGGAACCAACGATTTACGGTGTGACGCTAAAGTATAAGAAGCCTTTTATTTGTGCCGTTATCTCAGGAGGAATTGGCGGGGCGATCGTTGGGGCGGCGCATAATCAGGCGATGTCTTTTACCATGCCGAGTCTTCTGGCGCTCCCCACTTATTTGGGTGTCGGTTTTACGGGTATGCTGATCGGCATTGCACTTGCATTTGTCCTTGCTGCCATTCTAACCTATTTTGTCGGATTCAATGAAGGCGTTCCCGAATCCAGCCGGTCCATGGCTCAATCTGTCGACAAGCTGATCACGAAAGAAGTCGTTAGCAGTCCAGCAAAAGGAAAAACGGAACCGTTAAATCAAATTAATGATCAGGCCTTTGCTTCCGGAGCACTGGGAAAAGGAATGGCAATTATACCTGATGAAGGTGTTTTGCGGGCACCTGTATCCGGAACAGTCAGTGCGGTCTATCCGACAGGGCACGCCATTGGCATCACGTCGGATGGTGGAGCGCAACTGTTGATGCATATCGGCATCGATACCGTCAAACTGAACGGCAAATATTTTTCTACGCAAGTTAAACAAGGGCAGCATGTACGGCAGGGACAGCCATTGGTGACTTTCGATATCGACAAAATCAAACAAGCGGGTTATGATCCGGCAATATTAGTCGTCGTCACGAACTCATCGGATTATCTGGATGTGATTGGCACCGATCAAGCAGTCACAGGGATTAAAGATCGATTAATGACACTTGTAATCTGAGTAAAGAAAAACTAGGAGATGAAATGGATGGCAATCACAACACATGCCGCTTTCCCGAAGAATTTTCTTTGGGGAGGGGCCATTGCGGCGAATCAGACGGAGGGTGCCTATAATCAGGACGGAAAGGGACTTTCCGTTGATGATGTTATCGCCTACGTTAAGCCTGATCAACAGGGAAAACTGAAGATGGCCAGCCCGGATGGGCAAGCAATCAAGCAGGCGAAAGCGGGAACCTCCGGCGACATTTATCCGAAGCGGTGGGGCATTGATTTCTACCATCACTACCAAGAGGATATCCAATTGTTTGCTGAAATGGGATTTAAGGTACTGAGGGTTTCGATTGCTTGGAGCAGAATCTTTCCCCGGGGCGATGAAAGAATTCCCAATGAGCGGGGCCTGCAATTTTATGATCGGCTGTTTGACACACTGCATGCTTACGGCATCGATCCCGTCGTCACGCTCTCACACTATGAAATTCCGCTTGGATTGGCCGAAAAATACAATGGGTGGGCGGATCGGCGTGTGATTGAGTGCTTTGTTCGCTATGCTCGGACGGTGTTCACTAGATATAAGCACAAAATTAGGTATTGGATCACGTTCAATGAAATCAACGGCATACTGATGGGACCGTTTATTGCGGGCGGCATTATTGTCGACCGGATCCCGGCAAACCAGTTGCCAAAGACCATTTATCAGGCCGCTCATCATCAGTTTGTTGCCAGTGCTTTGGCAGTGAAAGCTTGCCATCGCATTTGTCCGGATGCGCAGATTGGGTGCATGATTGCCGGCGTGTCCGTTTATCCCGAGTCATGCAAGCCAGATGATGTACTCGCCGCAATGAATGAGGAGCGAAGAACACTGTTTTTCACAGACGTTCTGGTGCGTGGCGATTATCCGTCATATATCCGACGGTATTTTTCTGAACATGCTATCCAGATTGACAGTCGGCCCGAAGACGCGGAGATATTAAAAGAAAATACTGCCGATTTTGTTGCCTTTAGTTACTATATGTCCTCCGTTGCTGAAGCGGCTAAAGGTGAACTTCCCATCGGGCAACTCTTCAGTACAACGAAAAATCCTTATCTGACCGCTTCGGACTGGGGCTGGCAGATCGATCCGCAAGGGCTGCGCTATCTTTTGAACCTCTTATACGATCGCTACCGAAAGCCGCTGTTTATTGTGGAAAATGGTCTAGGTGCCCGTGACCGCGTCGAAGCCGACGGAAGGATTCACGACGATTACCGGATTGATTACTTGCGTGCTCATATCAAGCAAATGCGCGAAGCGCTGAAAGACGGCGTCGATCTAATCGGTTATACGACATGGGGCCCTATTGATCTGATCAGTGCAACAACCTCGGAGATGTCTAAACGCTACGGTTTTATTTATGTTGATCAGGACGACGAAGGACGCGGAACCTTGAAAAGGAAACGGAAAAAAAGTTTCTTTTGGTGGCAAATTGCAAGAATAAGTTAGCCACCAGAGATCCAGCATTCTCACTGAACCAG
>UQRJ01000155.1 GCA_900543345.1 uncultured Sporolactobacillus sp.
AGATGTCTTAGGGTCTCGTGGGCTCGGAGATGTGTATAAGAGACAGGTTCTATCCGACGCGCGCGCTGGACTGGTCGGAAACCGTGCAGGCAGTCGGAGCAATCGAATGTGCGCTGATTGCCCAAATTGCCGAAAAACTCGGCATGCGCCATATCGTGCCTGCCCTGAACGATTTTTTTCTAACGAAAAAATTAGCGGCGGCAAGCGAATCGAGCGGCGAAAACGGTCTACGTCTACTTTTCCGCCTGATTCATCCGAAAACGTCACGCAGCAATATAGACCGGGAAATCAGTCGGACAATCAGGCGATTCGACCTCAGGTGTGCGGCCGGCAAAAATGAAAACCGCCTGCTGGCCCCCCTGTTCGATTATATGAGCGGGAAGATGCATAGTTACCGGCAATGCTTTGCGGAAGAAGGTTAAGGACGAATGGATGCGCAGGACGAAAAACGTGAAAAGGTTCATCGGGTCTTTCAGAAGATCTATCGCAAATACGATGCGATGAATTCGCTGATCAGTTTCAATTGCCATAAAGCGTGGCGCCGGATGGCCAACCGGACGGCCGCTGCCAGGAGCGGAGACCGGGTGATCGACGTGTGCTGCGGGACGGGCGACTGGACGACGGCGCTCGCCCGCGACGTCGGTGCGGACGGCCGCGTAGTCGGCCTTGATTTCAGCGATCATATGCTGAAGATTGCTAAAAAAAAGGTCGACGAACAGCGGTTGGAAAACGTCACACTCGTTTACGGCGATGCGATGCATATTCCGTACGATGACGAATCGTTCGATCGCGCGACGATCGGTTTCGGGCTGCGCAATGTGCCTGATTATTTAACCGTGCTGAGCGAGATGTACCGCGTGCTCAAGCCGGGCGGCCGGATTACCTGCCTGGAAACATCGCAGACCCGCATCCCGGTCTATCGACAGCTGTATCATGTCTATTTCCGCTACGTGATGCCGTTTCTTGGTAAACTGTATGCCGGAAGTTATAAAGAATACGCGTGGTTGAATGAATCCGCGAGTAAGTTCCCCGATCGGGAAACGCTCGCCAATTTGTTTCGGGAAACCGGTTTTGAACAGATCGATGTGCGCCCGCTCATGGGAGGCATCGCCGCGATTCATAGTGCTTTGAAACCGTTTTCTACCGATAACGGCCTTCATGCGTAACCGAATTTGTTAAGAAATTGATGAAAGGTGAAATTGCATGTCGATCACGAGGATCTATGCTGAGCAAAAAGAGAATCTGGCCATTATTGAAAAAAAATTGGCGGAAACCTTGGAGACGTCGCACAGTATCCTGCACGATGCCGCATTGAATCTGCTGCGGGCAGGTGGCAAGAGGATCCGGCCGCTCCTGGTTCTTTTTTCGTCCGAATACGGCGACCCGCTTCACCGGGAAGTCATCGATGCCGCCGTGACGCTGGAGCTCATCCACATGGCGTCGCTCGTCCATGACGATATCGTCGACGATTCCGACCTGCGGCGGGGGAAACCGACGGTCAGAGCGCAATGGGATAATAGAGTAGCTATTTATACCGGTGACTATATTTTTGCCAAAGCGATCGAACTGATCGCCCAATTCGAACATCCCAAGGTTCATCTGATTATCTCCCGGGTGATCCGCGACCTCAGTCTCGGCGAAATCGATCAAATTCGCGATCTGTATAACTGGCATCAGAATCTGCGCTGCTATCTGCGCCGGATCAAGCGGAAGACGGCGCTTTTAATGGCGCTGAGTTGTCAGCTTGGCGCGATTGCCGGCGGCTGTGGATACGACCTGTCGCGGCGTCTCTACTATTTTGGCTATTTTCTTGGTATGAGTTATCAGATCACGGATGATATTCTCGATTTTGTCGGTACGCAAAAACAGCTGGGAAAGCCGGCAGGGAGCGACCTCAGAAGCGGTAATATTACCTTGCCGACTTTCTATGCGCTGCGTGACCCATCGCTGCGTGAGTCGATCGTCGCAGTTCTGGATGCGCCGCATCCCGGCGAGAAAGACTGGCGGACGGTTATCGATCGGATCAGACAATCGGATGCGGTTGATCGGTCGCAGCGACTGAGCGATCGCTATCTGCAGAAAGCTGTCTTGATTCTCGAGGCTTTGCCGAAGACAGCGGCATCCGAGCCGCTCCGGGAGATTGCCGCCTATGTCGGCGAGAGAAACTATTAACCACGGAATTCGCCGTTATTGATCGCCGATCGGGACAGCTGAGGCGACGTTTTTCGGTAAAATAAAGCGAAAGAGGGAGAAAGTATGATGGAACGCACCTTTTTAATGGTCAAGCCCGATGCGGTCAAACGTGGGCTAATCGGGCAAATTATAACCAGATTTGAAGCCAAGGGGTTTCGCATGGTGGCCGGAAAATTGATGAACATCTCCGCGGAGCTGGCTAAAAAGCATTATGGCGAACATGAAGGTAAACCTTATTACGACGATCTGATTGCCTTTATCACGTCCGGACCCGTATTTGCGATGGTCTGGGAAGGGGAAAATGTGATCCGGCTGGCGCGCCTGATGATGGGATCCACCGATCCGGAAAAAGCAGCGCCGGGGACGATTCGAGGGGAATTTGCCACTCACATCAACCGCAATGTGATTCACGGATCCGATTCGCCGGACAACGCCGAACGGGAAATCGGTCTGTTTTTCCGCGATGATGAATTTGTCGATTGAGCCGAGCGGACGGGTGAGCGCAAATGGCTTTCGATCCTGATCGGGATTACCGGGAATTTACCAAGAATGTGTTACGGTTGACAGGCATCGATCTGTCGCTGTATAAGGAGGCGCAAATGCGGCGACGTCTTAACACGCTGCGTATGCGTAAGGGCTTACCGGATTTTAAGAGCTTCTTTGCAAAAATGCGTACTTCGGACGAGTGGCTGCGCTTGTTTCTCGATCGGATGACAATTAACGTCACCGAATTTTTTCGCAACCCGACGCGGTGGGAAGTGCTGGAGAAAAGGATTGCCGAATTCGCCGAAATGGAGCCGCATTTAGACATCTGGAGCGCCGCCTGTTCGACGGGTGAGGAACCTTATTCGCTCTCGATTCTGGCTGGACGCTACTTGTCGCCGGAACGTTTCACGATTGTCGCCAGTGACATTGATGGTGAGGCACTTCAGAAGGCGGGAGAAGGTCGTTATTTTCCGGAAGCATTGAAAGCCATTTCAATAACGGAACGTCGTCGTTGTTTTAAGCAGGAGCCGCCGTTCTGGGTTGTGAACCGGCGAATACGGAACCCTATCCGCTTTATCCGACACGATCTGCTTCGCGATCCGGCCCCGGGCCGCTTTAACATTATTGTTTGCCGCAATGTGCTGATTTATTTTACCGATGAAGGAAAAGATCGGATCTATCACAAATTAAGTGACGCACTTTTGCCGGGGGGGATTTTGTTTGTCGGCAGTACGGAGCAGATTTTTCATCCGGAGGCTTACGGTCTCCGGCCGGCGGAAACCTTTTTCTATCAGAAAGAGGTGCGAGCGGGTGGTTGACAGATCGACGACCGCGGGCGTATGATAAAAATACACTTATGGATGAAAGATTCACAAACAGGTCGGACGATGCCGGAGGGCATGGTCGGCCGGAACTAAGCTGAGAAGAGAATGAGTCGAGCTGAGTAGAGTTGAGGGTGCTTCGCTGAATGATGAAACGATCAACCCCGCGGAATCTCTGCCGCGAGGTTTTTTCATCAACACTCCTTTTAGATTGATTCGCACTTTGCAGCGTGCGGGTCCCTCATCAATCTCATTTCGCTCATTCCTCTGAAAAAAAAGAGGAGTGGGAACCCATGTTCCAGACAAAACTTAAACAGTTAGTTGCAGGAAACACGCTTTCGGAGCAGGAAGCGGAAGCGGCAATGGACGAAATAATGGAAGGGCGCGCGACGTCCGCCCAGATCGCCGGTTTTCTGGCAATGCTTAGTTTGCGCGGTGAGACGGCCGCCGAGTTAACCGGCTGCGCAATCAGTATGCGCGCTCACGCCAGGCCGATTTCTGTCCGGCGTAAAGTGCTCGATATCGTCGGAACCGGCGGCGACGGAACGGGCACATTCAATATTTCGACGGCCGGGGCTATCACTTTGTCGGCACTCGGCGTCGATGTTGCCAAACACGGCAACCGATCCGTGTCATCCACCAGCGGGGCGGCGGATGTTCTCGAAGCACTCGGCGTACCGATTCGAATGACGCCTGAACAAGCCCGGGAAATTCTCGATCGCACGCACATGTGTTTTCTGTTTGCGCCGATCTATCACGCCTCGATGAAATATGCGATCGAGCCGCGCAAAGCGCTTGGCTTCCGGACCATCTTCAATCTGCTCGGGCCGTTGACGAATCCGGCCGGCGCAGCGCGTCAGCTGCTCGGTGTGTTTAACGAAAAAGCGGCGGAGATGTACGCGCACGCTCTCCTGCGTCTAGGTACGGAACGGACACTCGTCGTGACCGGGGAAGACGGGATGGATGAGCTGACCATTACCGGCGCAACAAAGGCCTATCTCGTCGAGAATCAATCGATCCGCTCCTTTATCATTAGGCCGGAAGAGGTCGGCCTGGAAGTTGGCCGCCTAGCTGATCTGAAAGTTGGCAATCCCGCCGAAAGCGCCGCGTTGATCGAAGCAATTTTCAGCGGAACGTCCGCAAATCGCCCCGCAGTCAACGCCGTCTTACTCAATGCCGGCGCCGGACTGTTCGTCGCCGGCCGCGCCGAGACAATCGCGGTCGGCGTTCGTGAAGCGGCGCAGGCAATCCGGAGCGGGTCCGCTTTGAAACAGTTGCGCCTGCTACGTGAACAGTCAAAGGAGGTCGCCCATGCCTAAATCGTTTCTTGAGCGTATTCTGCAAACAAAAAAAGAAGAACTGGCACATTTTACGCTGCCCGATCCGCTCGATTGCCGGCCCCACCGCTCGTTTCGTCTTGCGTTGACGCATCCGCGTCATCAAATGGGCCTGATCGCCGAAGTCAAGCAGGCGTCGCCGTCGAAGGGGCTGTTTCGGACGCATCTTGATCCCGCGGTGATGGCGCAGTCTTACGAAGCGGCCGGAGCCGATGCCATCAGCGTCCTCACCGACAAAACCTATTTTCACGGATCGGACGAAAATCTTGTCAAGGCAAGAAGGGCCTGCGCGCTGCCCGTGCTTCGAAAAGATTTTATCATCGACGAGCGGCAAATCGAAGCGGCTGCGCGACTCGGAGCGGACGCCGTGTTGCTGATTGCCTCGGCGCTTGATCCGCGGCAGTTGCATGAGCTGTACTTGGCTGCCTATGAGCGCGGATTGGAGGCGCTCGTCGAAGTGCACGATATCCATCAGGCAGATGCCGTGCTATCGGTGTTTACACCCGAGATCGTCGGTGCGAACAACCGCGACTTGACGACTTTTGACGTATCACTGGAACGCACGGCGGAAATCGGCAGTATCATCCCGAAGTCGGTGACATTTATCAGTGAGTCGGGTGTGAAGACGGCCGCGGATTTATTCTTTCTGAAAAATCACGGCGCTCAAGCGGCGCTGATCGGCGAGACGCTGATCAAAGCGCAATCGATATCGGGAAAAGTGGAGGCGCTGTTCGGCGAGAAGGTGAACGTGCGTGCGTCCCGAGCTTAAATATTGCGGCAACCATTCGTTGGACGATCTTCGGACGGTAATGGCCAGCCGGGCGAACGATATCGGTTTTATATTTACGCCTGAAAGCAAGCGGACGGTATCGGCGCGTCAGGTCGGCGATTGGCTGCGCGTGGTCGGACGTCCGAACGGAAAACGGCTGGTCGCCGTTTTTGCCGACGATTCATTGGCGGTCATTGAGCGGATTGTCCGTGAGCTTCCGATTGATGTTGTCCAGCTCCACGGCCATGAAAGTCCCGAAGCGGCTGCCGCCGTTCGCCGTCGGACGGGAAAAGCGGTCTGGAAGGCTGTCCGTCACGGTGATCGATCACTTGAAATAATGCGTACGTATGCCGGCATAGCGGATGGCTATGTCGTCGATACGAAAGTGCGCGGCCAGCTCGGCGGGACAGGTCTAACTTTCGACTGGACCGCGGTACCTGCCTATATGAATGAAGCCCGCCGGCTGGGCGCAATTTGCCTGATTGCCGGAGGCATTTGTCCGGAAAATATCGATCGTTTGCTCAGTTATCGGCCGATGGGGATCGATATTGCTTCGGGTATTGAAACAAATGGGAGAAAAGATAAGCAGCAGATTGAAAAGATTGAGCAAAGGGTGTGGATGAATCATGATCGAACAGTCACAGACGGAAGAGACGGAGCGAAAAGGGCGATACGGTAAATTCGGCGGTCAATATGTGCCGGAGACATTGATGCACGCTCTGATCGAACTGGAAAAGGGATTTAACGAAGCGATGCATGACGATTCGTTTCTGGCCGACTATCATCGCCTATTGGAAAATTATTCGGGGAGGCCGACACCGATTACGCACTGCGGTCGGCTAAGCCGGTCCGTCGGCGGTGCGCAGATCTACCTGAAACGAGAGGATCTGAATCATACCGGTGCCCATAAAATCAACAATGCCGTCGGTCAGGTACTGCTTGCTCGGAGAATGGGGAAGCACAAAGTCATTGCCGAGACCGGAGCGGGTCAGCACGGCGTTGCGACGGCGACGGCAGCCGCCTATTTCGGCCTGTCCTGCAAAGTCTTTATGGGTACGGTCGATATCCAGCGACAAGCACTCAATGTGTTTCGGATGAAGCTGCTTGGCGCGGAAGTCGTCCCGATTGCGGGCGGCAGCGGCACGCTGAAGGACGCAATCAACGAGGCACTGCGCTACTGGGCGGCACATTGCGAGGATACGGCTTACGTCGACGGTTCGGTGGTCGGCCCGCATCCCTATCCGCGGATGGTCCGCGATTTTCAGCGGATTATCGGCGACGAAGCAAGGAAACAAATGCTTGAGAAAACCGGACATCTTCCGGATGCCGCCTTCGCCTGTGTTGGCGGCGGCAGTAATGCGATGGGCTTGTTTACCGCATTCTTAAACGATCCGGTCAAGCTGTTTGGTGCAGAGGCAGGCGGAAAGGGAACGGCTGTCTCTTATACACATCTGACGCTGCCGACGAATA
>UQRJ01000156.1 GCA_900543345.1 uncultured Sporolactobacillus sp.
CTGTTCAATTTACAGAATAACGAGTTGCTGAAAAAGCAATGAAAGGATGAAGAAATTGGCCGATAAACTGCCGGCGATTAACGTTCAAAAGACAGCTCTTGTTGTTATGGATTATCAGCACGCTATTCTCAAATCACTGAATCAGCCGGAGGCACTGCTTACCAAGGCCAGTGAAACGATTCGCATGGTTCGCGGATACGGAGTCCGAGTTGCTTATGTCCGTGTTGCCTTTGACGATGCCGATTTTGCCTCGTTTCCGGAGACGAGCGGCATGAGGGTGCATGCGCTGAAGGGGCGACATATTTTTCACAAAAATGCTCTCGAAGCGGCGATTCATCCAACTGTGGCCCCAAAACCTGGTGATATCATCGTTCGTAAAACGCGAATGGGTGCTTTTTCGACGACCAATCTGGACGAACGCTTGCGCGAGAATGGTATTCATACATTGCTGCTTGCGGGTATCAGTACCGGCGGCGTTGTTTTGTCGACGGTACGCGAAGGATATGATCGCGATTATCGGATATTTGTGCTTCAGGATATTTGCGCTGACTCCGATCCAGATGTGCACACATTCTTAACGGGCAGAATTTTTCCCCAACAGACGCATGTGATTCAGACCGAACAACTTAAACCTCTCTTTAAAAGGTGAGAATCTAGGCAGTGATTTTTTTTACGTATTCAACAGCGTCGCGTATTCCAACAAATACTTTTTCTACCGGTAATCAGGCAGCCAGGCACGGTGCGGCTACCGGCGACTTTGGCCCAGTTCAGCAGCTGAAGCCGCCGGGACACAGGCATCACCATACCGATCGGAAATTGATGGGAAGGCGTGACGTAGACAGCATCGGCGCGCAACTTTTTTAGTGCTTCGATCGAGGCCGTTTTTTCCGGCGGGACGGACCGGCAGCAAGCGGATAGCTTGCCTGCGCAGCGAACGGCGGACGCCGCTCACCTGGATTTTCCATCGTCGGAGCACGATATTTCCAGGTGATCGGCCGATAGATCATCTTCGGAACGATTTCGGTCCCTATGGCAATCACGATCTGCTCCGGTCGGCGACGAACGCCGCGGGCCTGGTATAAATAAACTGCCAGCAATTCCCGCAGCTGCGGTTCACCCTGAGGATCACTATAGTTCAGGCAGGTCGACTGCCCGACACTAAGCAGTCTGTCGGTACATTTTTTCTAAACGGCCAGTGGAAAATGGGCAGTATTCATCGCCGAGATAAAAAATCGTCGTCGCAGCGAGGAGGAGCTATAGGCGATGGACTGCGAAAGGGGTCGACGGGCTGCGAATCATAAAGTTCCGGAATGATTCTTATAAACCGTCCCCTCTGTACTGATTCAAATGCATGAAACTGTATCTTTTCAAGTAGCCAATTTCACCTTTATAATGATTATAAGCAAAAAGTGATGAGGTGAACAGGATGCGAAAGATGCGAAAAGAGATGCTGGAGTGCCATGATTCAGAAAAGATTGATCGTTTTCTGCAGCAGGCGCGGGTCGGTTTTCTCGGCCTGGATGATGACGATGGACCATATGTTGTCCCTGTAAATTTTGTCTGGGCCGATAGGACACTCTATTTTCATGGTGCCGAGGCAGGCAGAAAAGCAGATATTATCCGATCGGGAGCGCCGGCCTGTTTTACGGTTTGTGAGGAATATGCGACGATGGCCCATGCCGTGCCCGCACACACAAGCACTGCCTATTTGAGTGTGATGTTGTTCGGTCAAGCATGCCCGCTGACTGATCCGGGCCGGGTGACCGAAGCGATGCAGCGGCTGCTCGACAAATATGTACCCGGCTATTTCAGACGATCGTTGGCACAGGCGCATGTGGAAAAATATCGCTCAAAGCTTGGCAGCAGAACCGTGGTCTACTGCCTGCGTCCGGAGCGAATGACAGCAAAGGAAAATCCGCTCGATCCGCAGCAACGATTCATCCCCGGCCAGCACGCGGGAGAAAGCTAAACGCGCGCGGATAGCTAAGCGGAAGCAGTATACTATTTTGACAGATACGCACAGCCTTATTTAATCTGCCGTTAACAGTCGGTGAAAATCGGCGTCGATAATGCAAAGTCAAAACGCAAATCCGTGTTTTAATCTATTCCAGCTTGGATGAGAAAAACCAGGCTAAGCCCGGTTCTTTATTTTATGGCGATAGTACTCCGGCTGCTCGCTTGCTGGGTGCGCCGCGAGCCTTCTCGGGCAAAAGGAACCTGCAGGGTCTTGCCCGGTTCGCGGTTCCCGCCGGCGCCCTTGCGTCTGCGCTTTTGCCGCAAAATTTTATATACTTATCTTTAAAAAAAAAACGAAATCAGCGCCCTTCGTTGGGGATAGCGAGTTTCGCGTAACGAGCAGCGGCGACCGATATTTGCTGCTGGCGCCTGCCATTCACAATGATCCATCTAATTTTATATGTGCCGCTGCAATCGACTTTTTTTCAGGATATGCACGATGCCTTGACCACCGTCAACAAGTACATTGTCCCCAGTACGCAGTTGCGCGGTGGCATTGCCGCATCCGACAACGGCCGGAATGCCCAGTTCTCTGGCGACAATCGCGGCGTGGGAGAGCGGCGCACCGATGTCGGTGATGATTGCCGCGGCCTTTGGGAATAGAGGGGTCCAGCCGACATTAGTGGTCGATGCCACTAAAATTTCTCCAGGCCTGAAGGTTCTTCCGTCCTCGGGTTGATTCAGAATGCGTACGGTTCCTTCGATCCGACCCGCCGCCCCAGCAAAGCCGCTCAGTTTTTTCGAATTGGGTGTCTGAACATTTTCCAGCGCAGGGTCATAATAATCGACGCGTCTGTTTGGATCTTCTGCCCACCTCAATGGATCAAACCTTCCTCGGATCATTGATGGAAATGGCGGCAGTGTTTTATACAGTTCATAACTCCTGCGGCGGGCAGGGATGTGCTTCATTACTGAAGTCTCCCCGGAAAGCAGATCCAGAACTTCATTCATGTAAAGGAAAAAGACATCATCACCAATCCCGGTCAATTCTGCCACTTTACGTGCGAACGAACGGTTCACTCTGAATACGCGTGTCCATTCCGAGCGGACTGCCTCTCTCAGCCGACTGCCATCGGCTGCATCCGCAATTTGTTTGCTGATCTTTTTTTCTTTTTCAGGATGCTGTTCCTTAAGCTTTTTAAACGCCTTTTCAAATTGGCTATGCTGCTTTTCAAGAAGCTCGTCAGCATCGGTATCCGATTTTTTAAATTCCTCAATCTGTGCATCCAGCCAGCGTTCATTCTCTGAAGGCTCCGCGATGGACAGTTCGAACTCATGCGGGCCGCGATGACCATACTTTAATAAGTAGTCTTCCCGGCTCATCTCCCCCTTGATAATCTTTGAGATCCCGGTCACCGGTCCCAAACTCTCAAGATCGGAATGCCCTCGTAAATTCGACAACAATGCGTTTGCGTCTTCTTTCCCTAATAGCTTTGGAAGATCTTCATTAAGTTTAAACAGGGCCATCAATTTCTTTCGCGGCGCAAAACGGCCGATCCACAAAGCCTTGCAGTTATAAGGCCAGTGAGTTTAATCTGTTATAAAAGCGCAACTTTTCTGGAAATTATGGCGTGTCGTTTGCTTTAATAAGAGATTGCTTTGGTGTTCTTCGCTCTGGCTGATTTCAACCTGTTTATTTAAACGGGCTGGAAATCATCACGCTTGGCAGTATGTCGTGAGTAAATGGGGATCTCCATTGACTGATTGGTCAATGGAGATTATACTCGCTAGTGAAGGAGTGATGAACATGGCAAAACCGTATATTGAATTGGATCACGTGCAAAAACACTTTGGCAGGTTTCAAGCACTGAAGAACGTAACCTTTACCCTTGAATCGGGTGAAGTTTTAGGTTTTCTTGGCCCTAACGGTGCCGGGAAGTCGACGACAATCCGTATTATCCTAGGCATGTTGCGCCGCAGCGACGGCAAAGCTCAAGTCTTCGGAAAAGATGTCTGGCATAACGACTTGGAAATTCATCCGCGTATCGCCTATGTGCCGGGCGACGTGTATCTTTGGCCGAATCTTTCCGGCGGCGAAATCATCGACTTGTTGTTGCGGCTCAACGGGCATCGGCACAATGCTAAGACCGATGAACTGATGAAAATCTTCAAGTTCGATCCAAAGAAGAGGGCTCGAACTTATTCCAAAGGTAATCGTCAGAAGGTGTCCTTGATTGCAGCACTCTCACAAGATGCCGATCTCTATCTATTTGATGAACCGACATCCGGCTTAGACCCGCTGAACGAACGAACCTTTCAAGGCGAAGTTATGAAATTAAAAATGGCGGGTAAGAGTGTCCTGTTATCTAGCCATATTCTATCTGAGGTTGAAAGAATGTGCGATAAAATTGTCATTATTCGTGACGGTCAAGTCATTGAAAGTGGCAGTTTAGCAGAGCTGCGGCACCTATCGCGTACTCAGATTGACGTTCGAACCAAATACCCACTGATTGATCTTAATGGACACAAGGGCGTGCATGATCTGAACTTTAGCGAAGCGAATAAAACCGCGGCAACCTTCAATATGGATCATTCGGCGATGAGTTCCGTGATGAACACATTGGCGGAGCATGAAATTCTCAGTTTGATTTCCACACCTCCGACTCTGGAAGACCTCTTTATGCGTTACTATGCTGAATAAGGAGTTGCTTAAAATGTTGCCTACTAATCGTCATGCCGGTTTTTTACTTCGCGCAAACTTGAAACAAAATAAGCGGTTTATACTCGTCTGGCTACTGATCCTCATCATAATGATTGCAAGTGGAGCGACTAAGTTTCAAACCTTATTCGAAACCGGCGGTCACGGCGTGAAGAGTTTAATCCAAACGCTCAAGATGCCGGGAATGGCCGGTATATTTGGTGCAGTGCCCACAGATTTAACAAAGTATGATCCCGCTACCGTTTTCTCCAGTACCATGATTGTCTTCATGGTTGTTTTAGGGGCATTGTTCACCATTCCATTAGCTGTCCGAGATACCCGCGGACAAGAAGAAAACGGTCTGCTTGAAATGATCCGCGCTCGCAATGTCGGTCGAACTGCATCGGTAACGGCTGCCATTCTTGAACTCATACTCGTTAATCTGGTTTTGGGCAGCTTCTATTTCTTCGGATTGATCATGGCTGATCTTGACGGCGCGAACCTAACAGGCAATCTGTTATTGAGCGTTGCCTTGATCGCCGCCAACTTAATGTTTGGCGCGTTGGCTCTGCTTATGGCTCAACTGACCAGTACCGCACATGGGGCCTCCATGCTGAGTTACACTGTGCTGGCCATCGCTTATTTGCTGCGAATGGTTACTGACGTCAAAGATCCGGATTATACATGGTTATCGCCGATCGGCTGGGTCCAAAAAATTAACGCTTATACCGATAACAACTATTGGCCGGTGGCGCTGATCCTTGGGGTGGCCATTATTCTTGCCTTGTTAGCAATGATGATCGGCAAAACCCGGGATCTGGGCACGGGGATCATTCCCGAAAGTGAGGGGCGAGCCAAAGCGTCTGGTTGGTTATGCTCAATTCCGGCATTATTGATCCGAACGGAGCGGAACGCCATCGTCGGCTGGTTGCTCGGTTCAGTCGTCTTCGGTGCCGTTTTTGGCAGCATCTTTGGCAGTGTTGGTGATATCCTGAAGATGAATCCAGTTTATCGCCAATTTCTTAGTGTTGATCAAGTCAACGCGGCCAATCGCACGATGGTGTTATCATTCATGGCGATGTTCCTCCTAGTTTTTGTTGCGCTGGCCGTTACTGCCGGCGTCCAACTCATCTTCCGGCTCAAACGTGATGAAACCCAAGGCTACCTGGAAATCATCCATGCAGAAAAGTTGGTCCGGATAAGGATCAGTTTAAGCTTTTACCTATTTGGACTTATTTTTGCAGCATTCGTGTTTAGTGCGGCGATTCTCAGCACTTTCTTTACCGGCAATGCAGTTCTCAAAGAACCTTTGGCGTATAAATATCTCTGGCGGATGCTGATAGCCGGTCTGCCCGCAGTCTGGGCCTTCATCACTTTGGCGATTGCCATAGTTGGAGCCGTACCAAAACTGACAGGTTTTTTCTGGACCTATCTCGGCATCGGCTTAGTTATTAAAATGTTTGCCCCACTGCTTGATTTACCGAAGCGCACCGCTAACTTTTCTCCATTTGGTTGGGTCGACCGGGTTCCGATTCATGCTATTGAAACGCATTGGTTGATTATAATGGCTCTAGGTGGATTGTGCTTGCTGGTTGTCGGCATAGTAGGGTATAATCAACGGGACTTGGAGTGATTCTGCATGAAGGATGTCGTTACCGATCCGGAGAAAGTCGAACGAATCTTGAGAACGGCGATGGTCCTATTTGGTCGGCAAGGCTTTTTTGCAAGCAAAACCGATGAAATTGCCCAAAAAGCCCGTGTTTCAAAAGGATTGATCTTCCATTATTTTGGCAGCAAGATTGATTTATATGTCGACACCTATCATTATACGTTTGAACACTTGTATCACCGTATGGATAAACGAGTATGGACAGATGCAAATGGCTTGGCTGAAATGGTCGTCCGCGTGACTCGGTATAAAATCGAGCTCCAATTAACCTATCCCGATGAATTTCGTTTCTTGGTGCAAGCTTACGCTGACTTACCACATTTCCCGGAAACCCTTCGCAATGAAATAAATCGACAAAATGTCCAACTCATGCAACTGAGTCATTCGATCTTTGCCGACGTGATTAACAAACTTCCGTTTCGTAAGGGTATCCAAAAACAGGATGTGATGGCGCTGGTCTCGTCGGTGGTAGACAGTGGAATCGCTAAAGCGGAAAAATTGATGGCTTCAGGCGGGGATTATAAACGGGTTGAGGATTTTCAGCCGACGATTGATAAAATCCGTCGACAGCTTGAAATCATTGAACATGGCTTCTTGCCAGCGAAATAACGCACCAACTCTTATTCACCAATTAACGCTAACTTTGTGTTAATTGGTTTTTTAAGTGCGCCCGGCATGGACGACAGCTTGGCGGTGAAAGTCCGCTACAGGCTTGGCAG